>JAGQYU010000104.1:8308-8597 GCA_020435885.1 Flavobacteriaceae bacterium | reverse complement strand
ATTAAAAGACTGGTGTATTTAGATGCATATAAAGATGATGAAGGATTAAAATTTTTAGAAAAAGCAGGTGTAACATTAGTACACATACCAGAATTATGAACAAAAGCAACATATACTTTCCATTATATATCTCATTAGCAGTAGCTGTAGGTATTTTGTTGGGCAGTTATTTAAACTATCCCAAAAAGAATACAGCGCTGTTTATTAAAAACCCTCAGGAGGCTAAAATTAAACGGCTGATAGATTACATACAATATGATTATGTAGATAAAGTAAATACCGATAGTTT
>JAGQYU010000104.1:4323-8202 GCA_020435885.1 Flavobacteriaceae bacterium | reverse complement strand
TTTGTAGGTGTGGGAGTACAGTTTAGAATGTATAAAGATTCGTTAACGGTACTTAAAGTAGTAGAAAATGGCCCAAGTGAAAAAGCAGGTCTTAAAGCAGGCGACAGAATCCTCATAGCTAATAATGATACGTTATACGGAAAGAATTTGGATAGTGATTATATCATGAAAACCTTAAAAGGGGAACAGAATACTGAAGTAGCTTTAAAAGTTTACCGTAAATCGGAAGATAAATTACTTGATTTTACCCTTAAAAGAGATCATGTTCCCATCAAAAGTGTGGTAGGCTATTATATGATAAATGATAGTTTGGGCTATATAAAAATGGACAAATTTGCCTCCACTACCTATGATGAATTTAAAGAAGCCTTGAAAGATCTACAAAAACAGAACATGAAACGGTTGGTGCTAGACCTTCGGGATAATCCGGGAGGTTATATGAACATTGCTACTGAAATAGCTGATGAATTTTTAGAAGATGGCAAGCAAATTGTTTTTACAAAAAACAAAGGAGGTAAGATTGAAAGAACTTATGCTACTCGCAAGGGTAGCTTTGAAGAAGGGCAAGTGTATGTACTTATAGATGAGGTTTCGGCCTCTGCCAGCGAAATTATAGCAGGTGCATTACAAGATAATGATAAAGGAACCATAGTTGGGCGTCGTTCTTTTGGTAAAGGACTGGTGCAGCAAGAGATGAGTTTAGGGGATGGTTCGGCAGTGCGTTTAACGGTTTCCAGATATTACACGCCCACAGGCAGATCTATTCAAAAACCTTACGAAAGTGGTAACGAATACAGTTATTACAATGATAGGATCATCCGTTTTCATAACGGAGAGCTCACCAATGCTGATAGTATAAAGGTGAACGATTCTCTAAAATATGTTACACCGAAAGGAAAAGTGGTTTATGGCGGTGGAGGTATAGTTCCTGATGTTTTTGTAGGGATAGATACAACTGTGTATGTAAATGGAGCTCATTACGGCAGAATGCGAGATTTTACTTTTGATTATGTTGATGATAACAGAGATGAAATGCAAAAAATAACTTTTGAAGAGTTTCAAAGAAGTTTTGACAGGAATGGGGCTATTACTAAAAAATATATTTCGATGATAGAGGAGGAGTATAATATTGAGGTAACGAACAAAACCTTTATCCAACAGTATCTCAAAGCACTGTTTGCACAGTTATTATTTGATGATAATAGATTTTATAGAGTGCTAAATGAAAATGACGAAATGCTCAAAAAGATCAATGAACTTGAGCGTCATAGAATAGCCATTAAACCTTAGTTATTCTTCAATACTATCGTGTATCATAGTTGGGTTGCCGCCATTCCATTTAGAAAGAATGTCCGTGGCAACTATAGCACCGCTTCCGCAAGCAATGGCAAACTGACTTTTAAATCCGGCTAAAACACCGGCAACATAAATTCCGTCAGCAACTATATGATTCGTATTCTTTAACTGAATGCGTTGCTTTGCTGGAGGAAGATCTTTGTGAGGTTCAACATATTCCATCAACCCTTCAATATTAAAAAGATTTGAAGGCCCTACTGCCACTACAATTTCTTTGGCTATATACGTATTTTTCTTGGTTGTAATAGTAAAATTACCTGCTTGTCCTTCTATGTTGGTTACTTTTTCTTTGTCGATTTGATCTACATGAGGGTATGTTTCTGCCAGTTGTAACTTTCCTTCTTCCAAAATTTGTTTACCTGTGGTTCCAGGTTTTAAGCCTAAAACATTATTAAACAACCCGCTAGCTAAGGCTGATGCTTTTTGATGTAATATGATTCCTATTTTTTTATCGGCTGCAAAAGGTTTGTTTTTTGCTGATCCTAATACTAGTGCGCAAGACATTCCGGCTGCGCCTCCTCCAATAATTAAAACATCAAAAGATTTCATAACATGTTAATTTTAAATGTAAAAATACTTGTAGCTTCTTACAGGTTGAGTGATAATAGTTACATTAATGTAAAAGTCCTTGAATATTAGCTGCAAACAGTTTTACAGCAATGGCTAACAGTACTACACCAAATATTTTTCTAACTACACCAATACCACCTTTGCCTAATAATCTTTCTATTTTTTTTGATGATTTTAGAACAATATAAACAAAAAGAGTATTTATAAAAATTGCAATAATAATGTTAACGGTTTCATATTCCGCTTTAAGCGAAAGTAATGTAGTCATTGTACCAGCACCCGCAATTAGAGGGAAAGCCAACGGTACAACACTAGCCGTTTCAGGGGCTTCATCTTTATAAAGTTGAATGCCTAAGATCATTTCTATGGCAAGAAAGAAGATGATAAAGGCACCCGCAACGGCAAAAGAATTTACATCAATGCCAATTAAACGCAGTATTTCCTCTCCTACAAATAAAAAAGCAATCATTATTATAATAGCGACAATAGATGCTTTTTCAGACTGAATGTGTCCTACTTTTCTGCGAAGATCAATAATAACCGGTACGCTTCCTATAATATCTATAACTGCAAATAAGATCATAGTTGCAGTGGCAATTTCCTTAAAATTCAAATTCATCTGTCCCATTTTAAAAATCGCGGCAAAAGTAGATAAATCCAATTAAAATCATTGTATAGAACAACGTTAAATTTATATCATTTTTTCTAAACTAATTTAATGTATTTTTGCGGCATGTTTCAATTAGGTAAAACCATAGTTTCTGAAGAGATTATTGAGAACGATTTTGTTTGCAATCTCAATGCATGTAAAGGTGCTTGTTGTGTTGACGGTGAAGCCGGAGCTCCTTTAGAAGAAGAAGAATTGAAGATATTGATGGATATTTACCCTAAAGTGAAACCCTTTTTAACAGAAAAAGGTATTGAAGCTATTGAAGATCAAGGGTTGTATTTAACGGTTAATGGAGAATATGAAACTCCGTTAATTCCAGATGATGATAGTTGTGTTTATATAATGTATGACGAAAAAGGTATCGCTAAATGCGCTATTGAAGAAGCTTATAATCAAGGAGTTGTTGATTGGAAGAAACCTGTTTCCTGTCATTTATATCCGGTAAGGGTGCAGCAATATTCTGAGTTTGCTGCTGTAAATTACCATCGTTGGGTTATTTGCGATGATGCCTGTTTGCTGGGTGAAGAATTGAAAGTACCCGTTTATAAGTTTGTAAAGGATGCCCTCATTAGAAAATTTGGTAAAGACTGGTACAATGAGCTTGAAGAAATTGCTCAAAAGATCAGGAAATAATTCATTCAATTTTTATGGTGATTTTTCCATTTTAGGAAGAATAAAAAAAGCGTTCTGCAAGCCTAGAGCTATGCTTTTAAATATCTGAAAATCAGTGCTTTATAATTCTATTTTTCACGCCAAAAGAATCTTTTAACAGTGTGTTTTGTTAAAAACTTGCCTTGATTTGTGGATAAGTAAACCTTTGCTTTTCGATTTAAAAATCGAATATTTGTTTCATCTGATTTTAGCGTAGATACCCACAATTTTTTTAATTCTTAAAACGAGTTCAACATGTCGCAAGTAGAGCCTATTTTACAGCCTAATGATAACAGATTTGTAATCTTTCCTATTCAACACCATGATATTTGGGATTGGTACAAGAAACAGGAAGCCAGTTTTTGGACAGCCGAAGAGATTGATCTTCACCAAGATATAACAGATTGGAGTACCAAATTAAATGATGATGAACGCTATTTTATAAAGCACATTCTTGCATTTTTTGCAGCTTCTGATGGTATTGTGAATGAAAATTTGGCAGAGAATTTTGTAACGGAAGTGCAATACACTGAAGCAAAATTCTTCTACGGTTTTCAAATAATGATGGAGAACATTCACTCAGAAGTGTATTCTTTGTTGATAGATACGTATGTAAAAGATGAAAAAGAAAA
>JAGQYU010000104.1:0-4231 GCA_020435885.1 Flavobacteriaceae bacterium | reverse complement strand
GAAAGTCCAAGTTTTGCTGAACGTTTGATTGCTTTTGCTGCGGTGGAAGGAATTTTCTTTTCAGGAAGTTTCTGTTCTATTTTCTGGCTAAAGAAAAGAGGATTGATGCCCGGCTTAACTTTCTCTAATGAATTGATTTCCAGAGATGAAGGTTTGCATTGTGATTTTGCTGTACATCTTCATAACAATCACATTGTAAATAAGGTTCCAAAAGAGCGCATCAAAGAAATTATTTGTGATGCATTGGATATTGAAAGAAGTTTTATTACAGAATCACTTCCGGTAAGTTTGATAGGTATGAACGCTAAATTAATGACCCAATATTTAGAGTACGTAACTGACAGACTGTTGGTTGAATTTGGATGTGATAAAGTCTATAATGCTACCAATCCATTTGATTTTATGGAAATGATATCACTGGAAGGAAAAACAAACTTCTTTGAAAAAAGAGTGTCTGAGTATCAAAAAGCAGGTGTTAAATCCGGTGGTACAGGAAACATCAGCTTTGATGCAGATTTTTAAACCCAACTAAACAAACTATAAACCCTTAAACTGTAACCTATGTATGTAATAAAGAGAGATGGCAAGAAAGAGCCGGTAATGTTTGATAAGATTACGGCCAGAGTACGAAAAATGTGCTATGGACTGAATCAATTAGTAGATCCTGTAAAAGTAGCCATGCGTGTAATTGAAGGGTTGTATGATGGTGTTACCACTTCAGAACTTGATAATTTGGCGGCTGAAATTGCGGCTACAATGACGGTTCAACACCCTGATTATGCTAAACTGGCTGCCCGTATTGCCGTTTCCAATTTACATAAGAATACCAAAAAATCTTTCTCAGAAACGATGACGGATTTGTACACGTATGTTAATCCGCGTACGGGTAAAAAAGCACCTATGATTGCTGATGATGTGTACAAAATTATTATGAATAATGCCGAAAAGTTAGATTCTACTATCATTTATAACAGAGATTTTGGGTATGATTACTTTGGGTTTAAAACATTAGAGCGTTCTTATCTGTTAAAAGTAAACGGACAAATAGTAGAACGCCCACAACATATGCTAATGCGTGTTTCCATAGGGATACATTTGGATGATCTGGATGCTGCTGTGGAAACCTATGAAATGATGAGCAAAAAGTATTTTACACATGCTACGCCAACTCTTTTTAATGCCGGTACGCCAAAACCTCAAATGTCGTCTTGTTTCCTTTTACAAATGCAGGATGATAGCATTGAAGGTATTTACGATACCTTAAAACAAACAGCAAAAATATCACAATCTGCTGGTGGTATAGGCCTTTCTATTCATAATATTAGGGCAACGGGTTCATATATTAGAGGCACTAACGGAACTTCCAACGGAATTGTACCGATGCTTCGTGTTTTTAACGATACGGCTCGTTATGTAGATCAAGGAGGTGGTAAACGCAAAGGTTCTTTTGCGGTGTATTTAGAGCCTTGGCATGCTGACATTTTTGAATTTTTAGATTTGAAAAAGAATCACGGTAAGGAAGAAATGCGTGCCCGCGATTTGTTCTATGCCATGTGGATACCTGATTTGTTTATGAAACGTGTTCAAGAAGATGGAGAATGGACATTGATGTGCCCGAATGAATGCCCACACTTGTTTGATACTTATGGTGATGAGTTTGAAAAACTCTATGAAGGGTACGAAAAAGTAGGTAAAGGCAGAAAAACCATTAAAGCACGTGACCTTTGGGAAAAGATTTTAGAATCTCAAATTGAAACAGGCACACCTTACATGTTGTATAAAGATGCGGTAAACCGTAAGTCAAACCAAAAGAATTTAGGAGTTATCCGTTCTTCGAATTTGTGTACTGAAATTATGGAATACACAGCTCATGATGAAGTAGCTGTATGTAATTTAGCCTCTATCGCTTTACCAATGTTTGTTAGTGATGATGCTGATGGTAACAAATATTTCAATCACAAAAAACTGTTTGATGTAACTAAAAAAGTTACCAAAAACCTCGATACGGTTATTGACAGAAATTACTATCCTGTAAAAGAAGCAGAGAACTCTAATATGCGCCATCGCCCTATTGGTCTTGGCGTTCAAGGTTTGGCGGATGCTTTTATCATGTTGCGTTTGCCTTTCACATCAGATGAAGCTAAACAGCTAAATCAGGATATTTTTGAAACCATCTATTTTGCTGCTGTAACGGCTTCTATGGAGTTGGCTAAAGAAAGAGAACCCTATTCAAGTTTTAAAGGTTCTCCGATGGCTGAAGGTGAGTTTCAGTTCAATATGTGGAAGATTTCTGAAGATGACCTTAGCGGAAGATGGGATTGGAAAAAATTAAGAGAAAGTGTAGTAAAACATGGTGTGCGCAACTCATTATTAGTGGCGCCAATGCCTACAGCTTCCACTTCACAAATTTTAGGCAATAATGAAGCTTTTGAGCCCTATACTTCAAATATTTATACCCGTAGGGTGCTTTCAGGTGAGTTTATTGTAGTTAATAAACATCTGTTGGAAGATTTGGTAGAGTTAGATTTGTGGAACAATGATATGAAAGAAGAAATAATGCGTGCTAACGGTTCCATTCAGGATATTGATGCTATTCCGCAAGATTTGAAAGAACTATACAAAACTGTTTGGGAAATGAGCATGAAAGATATCATTGACATGGCTCGCCAAAGAGGTTATTTCATAGACCAGTCACAATCATTGAACTTATTTATGAAAGACCCTGATTTTGCCAAACTGACTTCAATGCACTATTACGCATGGAAATCCGGACTAAAAACAGGCATGTATTATTTACGCACAAAATCGGCTGTTAACGCCATTCAATTTACATTGTCTAATAAAAAAGAAAAAGTTGAAGATGCCCCACTAAGTCCTGAAGAATTAAAGGCTTTGATTCAGCAATCTAAAGATAACCCAGATGATTGCTTAATGTGTGGCTCATAAAGATCTTACCTCTGGCAATTGCTAAAGAGATAAGAGGGTTAGTTTGTATAAAGATCTCGAAAAAGGGTTAATTTTCGGGATCTTTTTTAGATTCACAGTATGGAAGTTTTAAATTACGACAAGTTTAGAGTTACGAATGAAATGCAAGCTAGTAAAGGTAAAAGATTTGCTAATTTGATTATTGACAGAATTCTTTTTTATGGCATTTTCTTTTTATTTGGAGCAATAGCCATGGTGTTGGCAGAGTTTTTAGGCAGTGAAGCTATTTATGATTTTTTAATATCCCTAGACAATATTAATCCGTTGTTGGATATATTTGTTACCAGTTTAATATATGTTGTCTTCTATACTATTCTAGAGAGTTTAACACAACGTACAATTGGGAAACTAGTTACACAAACAAAAGTTGTATTAGAGAATGGAGAAAAACCCACAGCTGATGTAATTTTATTAAGATCGTTAGCCAGAGTCATCCCTTTTGAACCTTTTTCTTTTTTAGGAAATTCCCCCAGAGGCTGGCATGATACACTTACAAAAACTTGTGTGGTTGATACCAAAATTTTTGATGAACAAAAAAGAGCCTTTGAAGATTTTAAACTTTTAGGAAAAAAGCAGGAATAAATTTAGTTATAAAAAAACCGGTTATTAACCGGTTTTTTATTTTATTCTTCAGGATTTTTCCCTTCGTAGGCATAAATTTCCAGTAGATTTATCGAAGCCTTTATCAAATCTTTAGTTTCCAGTAAAATACTAAAATACAATGTTGTATTTTTTGGACTAGATTCCGTAGTTCTAGTACGTTCTACCTGTGCGTGGATGTGTTTTCTAACATCACCAAGTAAAAGCCTTAATTCCTCAATAAATGGAGGAATACTTTTGAATTTTCGTTCGTCAAATACAGTGCGGATTCTAGTAAAAATATCAGCCAGCTTAGTCTGTACTTCAATTAATTCTTTGGATTGATTTCTTTTTAAAGCCTTGTGATTGTTAAGTACATGTTTGTGACTCGCTTTAGCTATAAAACTACACGATTGTGCTATGTCTTGCAGATCACTGATAACATCAATATATAATTTACTTGCCTTTACATATGACTCATCTAAATTCTTGATAAAGAAGAAGATATTGTTTTGAATATCATCTATTTCAGTCTCTAGTTTAGTAACCGTATCTTTAGCCTTTTTAAGTACTGCAAGGTCTTGGTTAATAAGCCCGCCAACAGTATTTTCGTTGATCTTATTAACACGTTTTAATACTTTAGAGATATTGTCTGAACTTTCTTCAA
>JAGQYU010000357.1 GCA_020435885.1 Flavobacteriaceae bacterium | reverse complement strand
ATAAAATTAGCTGAATAAATTAACGGACTAAACCTATGAAAACATCAACTCAAGTACAGCTATCCATAATGATGTTCCTCGAATTCTTTATTTGGGGAGGCTGGTTTGTTACCTTAGGAACCTTTTTAGGAAATAATTTAAGTGCCACAGGTGCTGAAACTGCAATGGCCTATTCAACACAATCTTGGGGAGCCATTATTGCACCTTTCATTATTGGATTAATAGCCGATAGATTCTTTAATGCGGAACGCATTTTAGGTTTTTTACATATTGTTGGAGCTATTTTAATGTACTTAATGTCGCAAACTACTGATTTTAACACATTTTATCCTTATGTATTAGGATATATGATAGCATATATGCCAACATTGGCATTAGTAAATTCAGTCTCTTTTAATCAAATGACAGACCCTGCTAAACAATTCCCTTTTATTAGAGTTTTTGGTACTATCGGGTGGATAATTGCAGGTTGGATTATAAGTCTGGCTTTTAAATGGGATTCTATTGAAAACATCCAAAATGGTATGCTTTCTAATACTTTTTTAATGGTAGCAATAGCCTCAGCCATACTAGGCATTTTCAGTTTTACGCTACCGAAAACTCCCCCTAAAGGAAAAGGAGAAAAGACAAGTTTAGCAGATATTCTTGGGCTTGAAGCATTAGGGCTTTTAAAAAATAAAAATTTCTTAATCTTCTTTATTTCCTCTGTCTTAATTTGTATTCCGTTAGCTTTCTATTACCAAAATATCAGTCCTTTTTTAACTGAATACAAAGTAGAAAATTCTACGGCTTGGGCTTCTTTAGGACAAATGTCTGAAGTTTTATTTATGCTACTACTTCCATTTTTTTTCAAAAAATACGGCTTTAAAATGACCATTTTGGTTGGTATGCTAGCATGGGCAATTCGTTATGCTTTATTTGCTTATGGTAATGCCGGTGATCTATTTTTTATGTTAGTGATAGGAATAGCCCTCCATGGAATTTGCTATGACTTCTTCTTTGTTTCAGGGCAAATCTATACTGATTCAAAAGCTGGTGAAAAAATAAAAAGTGCTGCACAAGGCCTCATAACCTTAGCTACTTATGGAGTAGGAATGCTGATAGGTTTTTGGGTTGCCGGTAAAATTGTAGATAAAAACCTTTTAGAGAGTGGCATCCATAGTTGGCAAGATATATGGTTATTCCCATCACTATTTGCCATTGGAGTATTATTATTTTTCACTCTAATATTTAAAAACGAAAAAGTAGAATATAATCAATAATTAATTCATGAGTAATAAAATCAGATTAGGCATTTTAGGTGGAGGCGGCGATTCACTTATCGGCGTTTTACACAGAATTGCCTCATCAATGTATGATAAATACCAAATTGTTGGAGGCGTCTTTAACCCTATTTGGGAAGAAAATATTGGTTTTGCTAAAAAAATTGGATTACCAACCAATAGAATTTATCAAGATTTCGACACGCTAATAGCTGAAGAACTTAAATTACCCTTAGCGGAAAGAATGCAGGTAGTTTCAATACTTACACCAAATTTCTTGCACTTTCCAATGGCAAAAAAATTGCTGGAAAATGGTTTTAATGTTATTTGTGAAAAACCGATGACCACCAGTTATGAAGAAGCTAAAATATTGCAAGAAACCTTAAAACTAGCCAATACTGTTTTTGCTGTTACTTACACATATACAGGGTATCCTATGATACGCCAAATGCGTCAAATGATAGCTGACGGCGTTATTGGAAAAGTTCAAAAGATTGATGCTCAATATTATCAAGGATGGATTAATCCTATCATTCACGATAAAGAAAAAAGAGCCACCACATGGCGTTTAGATCCTAAAAAATCTGGCATTAGCTGTTGTATTGGTGATATTGGTACGCACGCTTTTGATATGTTGGAATACGTCACTCAACTGAAAATAAAATCTGT
>JAGQYU010000356.1 GCA_020435885.1 Flavobacteriaceae bacterium | reverse complement strand
GTAGAGCAGACTAACAAGAAATAAGAGTTTTTTCATAATCATCTGAAATAGCTGATATCTACTTTAAGCGAGAACACATTAGAGAATAACGTACCGCTACTGCCGCCAATATTTGCCAATGCATAATCAACCTGAATGCCTTTATACGAAAAACCTACTCCTAAGTTGGGTTCTAACGTTAATGATTGGCTGTTGTCAAAGTTGGTCTGTTGTTGAAAATTTGTTACACCACCCCGTATATAAACCATATCCAAATAATCGAATTGAAAACCAAAAGCAGGATTGATACTTACAAATGAACTTGAGATGATATCATTGGTTTCTGCAAAACGCATGTTGAGGTCTAATTCAGTTTGTAGGTCTATATTTTTGGTAATCCTGAACTTTCTGGCTACACCCAGTTGCGCTTTCGGTTTGGTAATTTCCACCTTTTCAGGAACAGCAGTTGGGATTACCTGATCGTCATTATTCGGATCATCATCCGTTAAGATAGCGGTATTCAACTGATCATAAATAGCAATAATATCATCAATTTTATCGTCATTAAAAGACCAAGCATTGAAAGTGGTAGTTACATCACGAACCATAAGTCCAAATTTCCAGTCAGAACGCTGAAATTGTAAACCGGCATCAATCCCAAAACCGATTGATGAAGCAAAGTCGCCAATTTTTCTTCTCACAATTTTTGCATTTACACCTACATTCAGGTCTTTTACGATCAGCTTTTTTGCATAACCTACATTGATGGCCCAATCAGTAGCGGAAAAAAGGCTTATCCTATCATAATTGATCTGACCGTCTTGTATCAATTGCGTTGTATTTAAAATATCATCCACAGCAAAACGTATGATAGAAACGGCTACGGTACTTTCTTCGTTTATAGGTTTTGCAAAGGCGGCATAGTCATAACCGGCAATACCTTGAAAATATTCAGCATGCATTAAAGCCCCTTGATAATCTTTCAAGCCTACCAACCCGGCAGGGTTCCAGTAAATGGAATTCACATCATTGGAAATGGCAGTTACAGATTTACCCATTCCAAAAGCAGCGGCATCCACACCAATATTTAAAAATTCATTTGAAAAACTACGAATGGTTTGGCTAAAAACCATTTGTTGTGCAAATAGGATTATGATGAGTAGTTTTTTCAAAAGTTTACTTTAGATTTTACAAATATCTTAATTCTATGCGAATTGCTGTGCTTTTAGAGAATTATTGTTGATTGATAAATTGCAGTATTCTCTCTTCACACCAATTATTATCTTTTTGTAGCAAAGAGGTTCTGAACCCCACATGGCCGCCATAGGCTGGCGTTTCAAAGTAAAAATTAGTATTGTCTTTAGCTTCTTTAAACGGATAACATGCTTCGGTAAAAAAAGGATCATCCAAAGCGGTAATCAACAGAGTAGGCTTTTGAATGGTTGGAATAAATTGCTTACAACTGGCAGATTTCCAGTAATGTTCGGCATTATCAAATCCATGAGCAGGAGCTGTGTAGGCATCATCGAAATCTTTAAAACTATTACATGAAAGAATAGTTTCTTT
>JAGQYU010000103.1 GCA_020435885.1 Flavobacteriaceae bacterium | reverse complement strand
CTTACCATTTTTTCTCCGGTATTGTATGAGAAAGCGTCGGCGGCTCTGGCAAACAGCAATCGCAGAAAGTCATAAACCTCTGTAATAGTGCCAACGGTAGAACGTGGACTTTTACTGGTGGTTTTTTGTTCAATGGCTATAACAGGTGATAGCCCATCAATTTTATCTACATCAGGTCTTTCTAAAGCGCCTAAAAACTGACGTGCGTAGGCTGAGAAGGTTTCAACATATCTGCGTTGCCCTTCGGCATAGATGGTATCAAAGGCCAATGAAGATTTTCCGCTGCCGCTTAAACCGGTAATTACAACCAGTTTTTCACGGGGTATCTTTACATCAATATCCTTTAAATTATGTACTCTGGCACCTTGTACCTCTATGAATTCTTCTTGCATGTAAGTTGTAAAAAGTAGCAAACTGCAAAGGTAGTTAATTGTATGTAGAATTTGAACCCTACATGTAAAGTATTATCTAATAAAATGTTAAATTGCGTCAAATTTTTTAGGATGAGCTTTGTTCATAATATTAGAGATTTTTTTGAAAAAAGAGGGTTTGATGTATCCTCAAGATTAGCTGATAGGTTAGGGATGAGAGTAACCAATGTCCGTTTATTTTTTATATACATTTCGTTTGTAACACTGGGTTTTTGGTTCGGAATTTATTTAACATTGGCCTTTTTGCTAAAATTAAAAGATATGATTTACACCAAAAGGAGTTCAGTGTTTGATCTGTAAAAAATATGAACGTTTTTAAATCAAAAATATACAAAGCAATTCTGCTACTGCTCCTTGTACTATCGATAGGAGTAGTAGGATATATGTATTTTGGCGATGATACTTTTATCAATGCTTTATACATGACAGTTATTACCATTACCACTGTTGGTTTTGGCGAAGTGCATCCGTTAAGCCCTTCAGAAAGATTATTTACCATCTTTTTAATATTGATGAGCGTTGTTCTGCTGGGGTATGCAGTTTCTATCTTAACTGAATATATTGCTAGCGGAGAGTTTTTTGAAAAAATGAAATTTAAAAAAGTGCAAAAAAAAATTGAAAGTTTAAATGGCCATACCGTTGTTTGCGGATATGGAAGAAATGGTAAGCAAGCCGTAGCAAAATTGAAAAAATTTAAAAAACCACTTGTTGTAATTGAATCAGACCAAGAGAGGATTAGAGAAATTGAAAGAGAAAATTTATTATATATTGAAGGTAACGCTACTGACGATGATGTTTTACAACGCTCTTGTATTGTAAACGCCTCAAGTTTAATATGTGCATTACCTTCGGATGCTGATAACCTGTTTATTGTATTATCTGCAAGGCAGATGAATAAAAATATGACTATAGTGAGTAGAGCCTCTAATGATTCGTCGGATGCTAAACTAAGAATAGCAGGTGCAGATAATGTAATAATGCCGGATAAGCTCGGCGGAGACCATATGGCATCTCTGTTAGTTACCCCTGATATAGTAGAATTTGTAGATAAATTAGCTGTAGATGCTGAGAATGCTGCACATTTAGAAGAAATATTAGTGGATAATCTTCCAAAAGAATTCCTTTTAAAATCGATTAGAGATTTGGATGTCCGCAGAAAGACCGGTTGTACAGTTATCGGTTTTAAAACTCCGGACAATGAATATGTCATAAATCCTGAAGCTGATACACAATTAATGACCAATTCTAAGCTCATAGTACTAGGCAGTTTAGAACAGATCAGAAATTTAAACAAGTTGTTTTAATGAAGAAAGTTGTAATTACGGGTAGTAATGGACTGTTAGGGCAAAAACTGGTAAACCTTTTAAGTGCATCGCCAAATTATGATGTAATAGGTCTATCAATTGGTGATGATAGAAATGATACCGCAAACAATTACAAATACTATTCTATCGATATTACAAATAAAGATGAACTGATAAAACTGTTGAATGTTATTAAGCCGGATTGTATTGTTAATACAGCTGCTATGACTAATGTTGATCAGTGTGAAAAGGAAAAAGAAAAGTGTAACTTATTAAATGTAGAAGCTGTTGAAACCTTGGTTAATTTCTGCAAAGAGCGTTCAACACATCTCATACATATATCAACCGATTTCATTTTTGATGGAAAGAATGGTCCATATACTGAGGAGGATGAGCCGAATCCTTTAAGTCATTACGGAAAATCAAAATTGCTTTCAGAAGAATTGATAAAATCGAAAATCAATAACTATACTATAATAAGGACTATTCTTGTTTACGGATTAGTAGATAATATGAGTGGAAATAATATTGTGCTGTTTGTAAAAGAGGCGCTGGAAAATAAGAAGACAATTACTATGGTAGATGACCAGTACCGTATGCCAACTCTGGTAGATGATCTGGCGCTAGCATGTAAGCTTGCTATTGATAAAAAGGCATATGGGGTGTTTAACATTTCAAGTAATGAATTGCTGAGTATTTATGAGATGTCTTTACTGATTGCTGATGCTTTTGAATTGGATAAATCATATATAAAAAGGATTTCAACCAATCAATTAAACCAACCTGCTAATAGACCAGTTAAAACAGGTTTTGACCTTTCAAAGTCCATAAAGTATTTAGATTTTCCATCATTTTCCTTCAAGGAAAGACTTCAAGTATTTAAAAATCAATTAGAAAACTTGCGTTTTTAAATTTTTAAAACTAACAACTATCATTTTTGTTAATAACTTTTTTAATTAGGATTATTGATAATTTAGTTAAATGAATTAAATTTGCTTCCCTTTTTCCGGGATTTGTTCTTGATAACTAACGAGTTATAAATATTTTCAAAAAACCCAAAAAAAAGTTTGGAA
>JAGQYU010000102.1:781-12543 GCA_020435885.1 Flavobacteriaceae bacterium | reverse complement strand
TTTAGAGAATCATTTTGATATTGATACAACAATGCCGGATTGCCCACGCTCAAAGCATATATATAATCTTTTGTAGAAGCTATAGCTCTGAAATGAGGAATGATAGTATCATATGTTGCTTGCTTACTTTTCAGAATTTTATTATTTGGGAATACTAACCCAATATATCCGTCTGATGTAGCATAGATCATTGTTGAATCTTTAGCAGTATGGATTGCTCGTATGCTTGTACTGTCTATGGCAATTTCTTCTACAATAACATTTTTGATCTCTCTTTTATTAGAATTGCAAGACATGAATGCAATAGCAAAAGCAAAAATTGAAAGGCCTAATTTTATTTTCCTCATAAAATCATTAGTTTTATCAAAAGTAAAATTTTAGAATCAAAAACACTATTTTCTTTAAGATTTATAAATAGAGACTTAAAAAATCTAAGTTTATTTCTGTTAATGCTATACAAAAAATGAATATTTATAAAAGGAAAAGCTGTAAAAACAGAAAAAAGTTCAATAAATAGTTGTTTGTTACAAAAATATTCTATTAAATTTGCATCAACATTCACAAAAAATGAATTATACAAGAACACATCATCATCATTTTCATACTTGCACTCAAGCGAGCTGAAAATGTATTGATTGTTTCTAAAAAATATATTTTAACCCGTTTGAGTAGTTCAAACGGGTTTTTTATTGCTGTTTTGAGCTACTTGGACATAAAAATAATAAAATGACCAACTTAAAAATTGCCATTCAAAAGGCAGGTAGGCTTAACGAAGAATCGCTACAAATATTAAAAGATTGTGGTATTTCTATAGACAACGGTAAAGATCAACTCAAAGCATCCGCTCGTAATTTTCCTTTAGAAATTTTGTATTTGCGTAATGGAGATATACCTCAATACTTAAGGGATGGAGTAGTAGATGCAGCCATTATTGGTGAGAATCTGTTAGTAGAAAAGGGCAAAGATCTTGCTGTTATAGAGAAACTGGGCTTCTCTAAATGTAGGGTTTCTTTAGCTATCCCTAAAGGCGTTGAGTATAATTCTATCAAGGAATTGGAGGGCAAACGCATAGCAACTTCGTACCCTAATACAGTTAAAGAATATTTAGAGGCAAAAGGAGTAAATGCAGAGTTACACATCATTAACGGTTCTGTCGAAATAGCTCCTAACATAGGTTTGGCTGATGCTATTTGTGATATTGTTTCAAGCGGAAGTACACTGTTTAAAAATAATCTCGAAGAAGTAGAAGTGATGCTAAAAAGTGAAGCTGTTTTGGCTGTAGCGCCAAATTTGAGTACTGAAAAAGAGCAAATTTTGAACAGATTGCAATTCAGAATCAAGTCTGTATTAAAGGCAAGAGATTCAAAATATGTACTATTAAATGCTCCTAATGAAAAGATCAAAGACATTGTAAAAGTTCTTCCCGGAATGCGAAGTCCTACGGTACTTCCCTTGGCGGAAGAAGGGTGGAGTTCTATCCATACAGTAATAAATAAAGATAAGTTTTGGGAGATTATTGATGAGTTAAAATCAGTAGGGGCTGAAGGAATTCTAGTTTGTCCAATCGAAAAAATGGTATTGTAAAATGAAAAAGATTTATAACCCTGAAAGAACGACTTGGCAAGATGTATTGAAAAGACCTACACAAACTATTGAAGATATAGAAACAACTGTGTATGAGATATTTAATGAAGTTAAAACGAAAGGTGATGTTGCTATAAAAAAATACACTAACCTTTTTGACGGAGTCAATTTGGATAATTTGGTAGTTAGCTCTGAAGAAATTAAAGAAGCAGAAAAATCAATTACTGATGAGCTAAAAACTGCTATACAACTGGCTAAGAGTAATATTGAAAAGTTCCATGCAGCTCAAAAAACTGAAAAGTTAACAGTCGAAACTACTGAGGGAGTACTTTGCTGGCAAGAAAAACGTCCAATTCAAAAAATTGGGGTTTATATTCCGGGTGGTTCAGCACCTTTGTTTTCTACTGTTTTAATGTTGTGCATACCTGCAAAATTGGCCGGATGTTCAGAAATTGTCTTATGCTCGCCTCCCAATAAAGAAGGAAAAATTAATCCGGCAATCATTTATGCTGCTAATCTATGTGGAGTTAACAGAATATTAAAAGTGGGTGGCATACAAGCCATAGCCGGCCTTACGTTTGGCACTGAGACCATTCCTCAAGTATATAAAATATTTGGTCCAGGTAATCAGTTTGTTACTGTAGCTAAACAATTAGCAACAAAGTTTGGCGTAGCTATAGATATGCCTGCTGGCCCTTCTGAATTGCTTTTAGTTGCTGATGATACAGCCAATGCTAGTTTTGTTGCTTCTGATTTACTTTCACAAGCAGAACATGGAATTGATAGTCAGGTAATTTTAGTATCAACCTCAAAGTCATTTTTAGACAAAGTTGAAGTTGAAATAGCAAAGCAATTAGCAGTATTGCCAAGAAAGACTATCGCTGAAAAAGCCATTGAAAATTCTAAATTGATTTATGTGGAGGATGATAAAACTGCTTTAGAAATTATCAATGAATATGGCCCTGAGCACTTTATAATTTGTGTTAAAAATGAAGAGTTTTATGTGGATGGAATTGTAAATGCTGGTTCTGTTTTTATAGGTAACTATACTCCGGAAAGCGCTGGAGATTACGCTTCGGGGACTAATCATACATTACCGACCAATGGTTATGCAAAGCAATATAGTGGTGTTAATTTAGATAGTTTTATGAAGAGCATGACTTTTCAAAAAATATCTGAAAAAGGAATACAAAATATTGGTAAGGCTATTGAATCTATGGCGGAAGCTGAGGGTCTCCAAGCGCATAAGAATGCAGTTTCATTACGTTTAGCATCTTTGAAATGATATGAAAAGTGTTTTTAACATAGAAGGGCTTGTTCGAGAGAATGTAAAAAAACTAAAACCTTATTCTTCAGCCCGTGATGAGTTTAAGGATTTTAAAAAAGACATGATATTTTTAGATGCCAATGAAAATCCGTTTAATAATGGGGTAAATCGCTATCCTGATCCTCAGCAAAGAGATTTAAAAAGTGTTTTGGCTGAGCAAAGAAGAGTATCTGCTACACAAATTTTATTAGGTAATGGTAGTGATGAAGTTTTGGATTTACTTTTCAGGGCTTTTTGTGAACCTAAAGTTGACAATGTAATCACACTTCCGCCAACATATGGCATGTACAAAGTATTAGCAGATATCAATGCTGTTGAAAATAGAGAAGTGTTATTAACTTCTGATTTTCAGATTAATATAGATGAAATACTAAATACAATTGATGAAAGGACAAAGCTATTGTTCATTTGTTCTCCTAATAATCCTACAGGTAATAGCATGCATGTTGAAGATATTGAAAAACTATTACATAATTTCAATGGTTTGATAATTTTGGATGAAGCCTATATTGATTTTTCCAAACAGCAAAGTTGGTTAAACCGATTAGATGATTTCCCAAATCTTATCATTACACAGACATTATCCAAAGCTTACGGAATGGCAGGTATTAGGTTGGGAATTTGCTATGCTTCAAAGGAGATAATTGATGTTCTCAACAAAATAAAGCCTCCTTACAATATTAATGAACTAACACATCAAAAAGCATTAGAAAAAGTTTTAGATAAAAATTTAGTAAGTAAAGAAATTAAAAGTATATTAATCGAAAAAGGTAAATTACTTAAAGTTTTACTTCAAATAAAATTTATTTCAAAAGTATATTCTTCTGACTCAAATTTTGTTTTGGTAAAAGTTGATGATGCTACCAAAAGATACAATCAGTTAATAGAAAAAGGAATCGTAGTAAGAAATAGAACAACGCAGCCATTATGCAAAAACACACTACGTTTTACCGTTGGCACTCATGAGGAAAATAAAGCATTAGTAAAAGCACTAAAAGAAATATCTTAATGAAAAAAGTATTATTTATTGATAGAGACGGTACGTTGGTCAAAGAACCTTCGGATGAGCAGGTAGACGCTTTTGAAAAAGTAATTTTTTACCCTAAAGTGTTTCAATATCTGTCCAGAATTGCTAAAGAACTTGATTTTGAGTTGGTGATGGTTACCAATCAAGATGGCTTAGGAACTGATAAACATCCCGAAGAAAAATTTTGGCCTGTGCATAACTTTATAATGCAATCATTTGAAAATGAGAATGTTGTTTTTGATAAGGTATTTATTGATAAAACCTTTGCCAAGGATAATGAACCTACCAGAAAGCCAAATACTGGAATGCTGACAGAATTCTTTTTAGAAGAATATGATTTGCAAAACTCGTTTGTGATTGGAGATAGACTTACGGATGTGGAATTGGCAAAAAATTTGGGTTCTAAAGCAATTTTTATAAATGATGAAACTAATTTGGGAACTAATGAAATTACTGTAAAACGTGAAGAATTAGATAGTTATATAGCATTAGAAACTAATGATTGGAAGCAAATTTATGAGTTTTTAAAACTACCTGAAAGAGTTGCCGAAATTTATAGAAAAACCAATGAAACTGATATTTATATCAAGTTGAATTTAGATGGAGTTGGTAAAAGTAATATGAATACAGGTATTGCTTTTTTTGACCATATGTTAGATCAGATTGCACGTCACGGACAGATGGATTTGACCGTTACAGTTAAAGGCGATTTAGAAGTAGACGAGCATCATACCATAGAAGACACAGCTATTGCATTAGGAGAGGTTTTCGGCAAGGCTTTGGGTAATAAATTAGGCATTGAACGCTATGGTTTCTGTTTGCCTATGGACGATTCGCTAGCACAAGTGGCTGTTGATTTTGGTGGGCGTAATTGGCTTGTTTGGGATGCTGAGTTTAAACGTGAAATGATAGGTAAAATGCCTACAGAAATGTTTTATCACTTTTTCAAATCTTTTACAGATGGAGCTAAGGCTAATCTGAATATCAAAGTTGAAGGAGATAATGAACATCATAAGATCGAAGCCGTTTTCAAAGCTTTTGCGAAGGCTATAAAAGCAGCCGTAAAAAGAGACGCTGATAAAATGATCTTACCAAGTACCAAAGGCATGTTATAATGAAAATTGTTATTATAGATTACAGAGCAGGAAATATTCAAAGTATTCAATTTGCTTTAAACAGATTGGGTTTTACGGCTGAATTAACCGATGATGCAGAAAAGATCAAAACTGCTGATAAAGTGATATTTCCGGGTGTTGGTGAGGCTAGTAGTGCCATGCAAAAATTAAAAGCTACAGGCTTGGATACATTGATTCCACAGCTAAAACAACCTGTTTTGGGTATTTGTTTAGGAATGCAATTGATGTGTAGTTACTCAGAAGAAGGTAATACCAAAGGATTGGGGATATTTGAAGATACTATTGTAAAATTTAATCATGGAGTAAAAGTCCCTCAAATTGGTTGGAATCAAATAACAAATCTAAGTTCTGATCTTTTCAAAGGTGTTAAAGAAAATGAATATATGTATCTGGTACACAGCTATTATGCACCAGTTTGTAAAGATACTGTAGCCACTAGTTTTTACGGGTTGGAGTATTCTACAGCATTGCAAAAAAACAATTTTTATGGTGTACAATTTCATCCTGAAAAGAGTAGTAAAGCAGGTGAATTAGTGTTAAAAAACTTTTTAGAATTATAATGTATGAGAATTATTCCGGCCATAGATATTATTGAAGGAAAATGTGTGCGATTGTCTAAAGGTGATTATACTACCAAAAAGATTTATAATGAAAATCCTTTGGAAGTAGCAAAAGAGTTTGAATCTTATGGTATACAATATTTGCATTTAGTTGATTTAGATGGTGCTAAAAGTCAACATATTGTCAATTACAAAGTGTTGGAACAAATAGCTTTAAAAACTTCTTTAAAGATAGATTTTGGAGGAGGCTTAAAATCGAATGAAGATTTAAAAATTGCTTTTGAAAGTGGTGCTAATCAAATAACAGGAGGTAGCATTGCTGTTAAAAAACCTGAAGTTTTTAAAAGCTGGTTGTTCAAATATGGGAAAGATAAAATCATCCTTGGTGCTGATGCCAATAATGAAAAAATTGCTGTAAGTGGATGGCTAGAAGAATCTGAAAATGAGTTAATTCCATTTATAAAAAAATACCTAAGAGAAGGTGTTGAATATGTTATTTGTACAGATATTTCTAAAGATGGAATGTTGCAAGGCCCTGCATTTAAGTTGTATCATAAAATTTTAGAGGAATGTCATGCTGAGCAAAGCGAAGCATCTAAATTAAAATTAATAGCTTCCGGTGGTATTTCTTCATTTGATGAATTACCAAAATTAGCAGAATTGGGTTGTGAAGGAACTATTATTGGAAAAGCTATTTATGAAGGAAAAATAGCATTAAAACAATTAGAAAGTTACATTATTAATAATAAATAGACTTCTCGTTTAGAGGTTGTTTGGAAAAGAATATGCTTACAAAAAGGATTATACCGTGTTTGGACATCAAGAACGGGCGTACTGTTAAAGGTGTCAATTTTATTAGACTCAGAGATGCCGGTGATCCGGTGGAATTGGCGGCTCGTTATGCTGAAGAGGGCGCTGATGAGTTGGTTTTCCTAGATATTTCTGCAACGGAAGAAAAACGAAAAACACTTTCAGAATTGGTATTGAGAGTGGCCGAAAAAGTAAATATTCCGTTTACAGTTGGTGGTGGAATTTCTTCTGTGGATGATGTTGGTATGTTATTAAAATGTGGCGCAGATAAGGTTTCAATCAATTCTTCGGCTGTTAAAAATCCGCAGTTAATCAATGAATTGGTTGCAAAATTTGGTAGTCAGTGTATTGTGGTTGCTATTGACGCTAAAATGATTGACAATCAGTGGAAAGTGCATTTAGTTGGAGGCAAAGTTTCAACTGAATTAGACCTTTTTGGCTGGGCAAAAGAGGTAGAGGAACGTGGAGCCGGAGAAATTTTGTTCACATCTATGGATCACGATGGTACTAAAAATGGTTTTGCTAATAGTGCTTTGGCCAAGCTATCAACAGAACTGAATATCCCAATTATTGCTTCCGGTGGTGCGGGCTCTGTACAGCATTTTATTGATACGTTTACTACAGGAAAAGCAGACGCTGCATTGGCAGCTAGTGTTTTTCACTTTAAAGAAATAGAAATTAAGGAATTGAAACAGCAATTGTTTAACAATGAAATTCCTGTAAGATTATAAAAATTAAGAAAATGAAGATAGATTTTTCAAAAAATACAGATGAGTTAGTACCTGCAATTATACAAGACGCAATCACAAAGAATGTATTGATGCTTGGTTATATGAACGAAGAAGCATATGACAAAACTTTAAAAACTAATAAAGTAACTTTTTTTAGCAGAAGTAAAAAGCGATTGTGGACTAAAGGTGAAGAAAGTGGTCATTTTTTAGACTTAGTTTCGATAGATGTAGATTGTGATTATGATACTCTTTTGGTAAAAGCTATTCCGCAGGGGTCTACATGCCATAAAGGAACCGATACTTGCTGGGCACAAAGTAATAAGCAAACCTATGGTTTTTTAACAGAGTTAGAGGAGGTAATTACACAACGTAAAGAAAAGGCTACTTCTGACAAGAGTTACGTTGCATCGCTTTTTGAAAAAGGCATCAATAAAATAGCTCAGAAAGTAGGAGAGGAGGCTGTGGAAACTGTAATTGAAGCTAAGGACAACAATGATGAGTTGTTTTTAAATGAGTCGGCCGATTTGTTGTTTCATTATCTTATTTTACTGAAAGCCAAAGGTTTTGAATTAAATGATGTAGTAGAAATATTAAAAAAAAGGCATTGATTTCAATGCCTTTTTATCTTTTAAGCTAACCACTTTTTAGCTATTGCTTTTTTAGAGTACCACAATAAGAAAACTCCAACAACTAGTACTAAAATAGGCATTATAACGGCTCCGGGCCCATATACTTCCATGGCTTTACTTATAAATAGATTATAAGTCATCTGTACAATTATCCCCAAGAGAGATAGTAGAAAAAGAGATTTTGCCCATTTTTTTCTAAGCAATAGGCCTAAACTTCCTAATATACCTCCAAATACGGCTACTGCAAAAGCGGCTGTTGCCCAGGCAGGTGTATTTGCTATCATATCAAGTTGTTCTTCGGTATACATGGCTTTAAAACTATCTGTTTTATAAGCTTGCTGTATATAAGCATTTACGCCCATAGCATTCCATAAAAGTGCTATAACACTAATAATCCAGAACCATACAGGTGGTTTTGTTTTTGAAATAGTATTCATACAAATTGGGTTTAGTTAAACATTAAGTTAATTAAAAGTAGTCTTTTTACATCAATTTTACAAATAATTGATTTTCAAACGATAACAATATTTAATGATTATAATTATATTTAAGGACTTAAAAATGAAAAATATGGCAACTAGTATACCTTCAGAAGTATTTACATTCTTTAAAGAATTGGCTAAAAATAATAATAGGGCTTGGTTTAACGAACGGAAGGCACATTTTAAAACATTAGAAGCTGATGTTAAAAAAACGTATAATACTCTTTTTGAGATGCTTAAGAAACATGATGATGTTGATAGTTTAAAAATGTTTCGCATTTATAGAGATGTCCGTTTTTCAAAGAATAAGGAACCTTATAAAACGCATTTTGGTGGTGCTTTTCATAGAAAAAAGCCATATTTAAGAGGTGGTTATTATTTGCATATTTCACCGGGAGATTCTTTTATAGCAACTGGTTTTTGGGATCCAAATAAAGAGGATCTTGAGCGTATCCGTAGGGAATTTGAAGTGGATGATACTGAAATTAGAGAAATTTTAGCTGATAAAAAATTCAAAGCTGTTTGGGGAGAATTACAAGGTGATGAACTGGTGTCTGCCCCCAAGGGTTTTGATAAAGAGCACCCTGCAATTGATCTTATCAGAAAAAAGCAATACATCTTCATTAAAAAATATTCGGATGCAGAAGTATTATCTGACAATTTTTTGCAAGAAGTTAATGATGCGTTTAAAGCTATCCGCCCATATTTTGATTATAAGAGTGAAGTATTGACTACCGATCTTAATGGTGTTTCTTTAATAGAGTAGATTATTAGTTTATGGACTAATAATTAAATTTTATTAGCCTACAGACTAATATTTATTATTTATTAGCCTACAGACTAATATTTTTAGTATATTTGTGATATGATAGCAGTAATAACAGGAGATATTATAGACTCAACAAAGTATTCTTCAGAAGAATTGGCTTTGTTACTAAATGTATTGCATCAAGAATTTAATTCTATTAAAGATTCTTACAATGTTGAATTTAAGATATTTAGAGGTGATAGCTTTCAAGGTATTGTCAAAGACACTTCTAAAGCATTGGATATAGTTCTATTGATAAAAACAGCCATTAATAAAATTACTGTTCAAAATAACAAGATAAACGGTTTACCGGATCTTAGAATAGCCATAGGTATTGGTGAAGTTGATTTACTACGCCCTTCAATATTAGAATCGAATGGGGAGGCTTTTCAGTTTTCTGGGAGAACGTTAGATGCTATGAAAGGTGATTATCCGAGATTGTTGTTAAAAACATCAGATGAAAATTTGAATGATGAATTTAATGTCCATTTTGGACTTTTTGACAGCATAAGCAGTAAATGGAGTACAGCATCAGCTGAAGTAGTGTATTATCTTCATAAAGGATTTAAAGAGCGAGAAATAGCTGAAAAATTAGGAATTAATCAATCTGCCGTTAACCATAGAAAAAAAGTTGCTAATTGGGATTCTATTTCTTTATTGTTAGAAAGATACAGAGCAGTAATAAACACCTTTGCAAACAATGGAAACTAACATTTTAATACTACTACAATTATTGTTGGCGCATGTGTTGACCGATTTTGTATTTCAGACTGAGAAAATGGTCAAACACAAAAGAAAACACAAAGCAAAATCGTGGTATTTGTATGTTCACAGTGTATTGGCCGGGATGCTAACATATCTTTTTTTACAGCAATGGGGCGGTTTGTTAGTTCCAATGATTATTATGGTTTCACACTTTTTTATCGATTTATGGAAACTGAATCAAAAAAAGGATAATCTCAAGTATTTTGTAATAGATCAAGTTTTTCATTTAGTGGTAATTGTATTTGTTTGGCTGTATTTAATCAAAGGTTTTGGTAGTGTTTTCCCTGAAATAGCAGCTTTTTTCACATCCATAGAAAAATTGGCAATAGTAATAGGTTATCTCGTTGTCATTTTCCCTGTAGGATTTATAATCGGTAAGGCAACTGAGCGCTGGCAAAAAGAAATTGCCAGAGTAGAAGAGCAAACAAGTCTGAAAAAGGCCGGACGCTATATCGGTATTTTTGAACGTATCTTGGTGTTGACCTTTATTATTTCCAGTAATTTTTCTGCCATAGGTTTTTTGATAGGAGCCAAATCCATATTACGCTTCAGCGATTCCAAAGGGGCACGTAAGCAAACAGAATATGTGCTCATAGGCACATTAATGAGCTTTTCTATCTGTATTTTTGTAGGGCTTTTGCTACGCTACCTGATACTCAAATAATTGAACTTGCTCTTTTAAACGGTCAATTACCAAATTCATCATTCGTTTATTCAATGCCGAAGAATTTTGAATGTACATATCATATTCTTCAATGGTAAATTGCCCAATGATCATACCCTTTAAAGAATTTCTGAACTTAATATCCTTTTGGATGGCATTTTCTACAAAAAGCATCTTTTTCTCAACGGAAAGTTCGTAAAAAGCATTCTTATGTTTACGAATGTAGTTTTTAAAAACCTCAATAAATAGGTCATTTTGTAGTTTAATAACAGGCCTCAGCGTTATGTTCTGAAAACGTTCATCAGCACTGGTTTGGATAGTTACGGTTGCGGATGGAATCTCCGGACGGATGTCCAAAAGATCGTTTGTTCGAGAATTCATAGTCAAAGAAGTTTCTTTAAAATTAAGGATTACGTATCTTTGAGTCAAGCATAGAAATAATAGTTGTACACGAAGTTATTAACGATTTTACATGAAATTTGGAAAGATAGACAACCCAGAAATAGTCGATTTTACGATACCTACAGACCATCTTGATACAGAGGCGGTGTTGTCAAAATATAAAAATCAAAACAATTTTGAGGCATATATTGGTTGTGCTAAATGGAATAGGCAAGACCTGAAGGGTTTTTATCCACGTGGTACAAAAGACGAGTTGATGTATTACGCCACGCAATTCAATAGTATTGAACTCAATGCCACATTTTATCGCTTTTTCCCTCCAAAGCAGTTTGAAAAATGGCATGATAAAACACCCAGTGGATTTAAGTTCTTCCCAAAATTAACACAAGATATCAGTCATTTTAGGCGATTGATCAATATAAATGCGTTAGTAGATGATTATTTGTATGCGGTGTCTAATCTGAAAGAGCGGCTAGGAACTATTTTTCTGCAAATGCACAATAATTTTTCACCAAAAGATTTTGATAGAGTGGTGGCTTTTGCTGAATCGTGGCCAAAGGAAATTCCGTTAGCTATGGAATTTAGACATACGGATTGGTTTAATGATGAAAAAGTTTCACAAGAACTATATCATTTGCTGGAAGAAAATAATATCGCCAATATTCTTGTAGATACTGCCGGACGAAGGGATCTATTGCATATGCGATTGACGAATGATGAAGCATTTATACGTTATGTAGGTGCAAACCACAAAAATGATTATACGCGTTTGGATGATTGGGTTGGCCGAATTAAACAATGGAAACAACAGGGTTTACAAAAATTACACTTTTTTGT
>JAGQYU010000102.1:0-673 GCA_020435885.1 Flavobacteriaceae bacterium | reverse complement strand
TGAATCTAATACGTTATTTTAAAAATTATGAGTAAAGCTCCAGCCGATAAAGTTTCATTTGAACATACGTTTAAAGTAACGCTTCAACATATTGATAATTTAAACCATGTAAACAATGTTGTGTATTTACAATGGGTGTTTGAGGTTTCCGGAATGCACTGGAACTCATTGGTTCCTGATAAAATTAAAAATGAATCAGCATGGATAGTGCTACGTCATGAAATTGATTATTTGGCTCAAGCCTATGTAAATGATACCATTACACTCTATACATGGATTGGCGAAACGCATGGGGTAAAATCTATACGGTACGTTCATATTTACCGTGAAGAAAAGTTATTGGCAACATGTAAAACTACTTGGTGTTTAACAGATGCTAACACATTAAAACCGAAAAGAATACGAGAGGATATTTTAAAGTTGTTTACTAAAAATTAGCATGTAAATTTTCACCAATCTTTGAAATTTCTTCTAATAAATTTATAATTGTTTCAGTAGAGGTCAATTCATTCAAAACAACAATCCGCAAATAGCGAATACCATCCAATTCTGTAGATGTGATGTAAAAATTTCCTTCTTTAACCAATTGATTTCTAATAGCTAACTGATACGGATTGCTCTCTTTATGATATTTAGTGTATCTAAAACAAAGAATATTAGATTCCGGTTCGTA
>JAGQYU010000101.1 GCA_020435885.1 Flavobacteriaceae bacterium | reverse complement strand
AGCTCCGGAGGATTAACAGGTAAAGGTTTTTTAGAAGGTGATAGGACTCAGGGTAATTTTGTTCCGGAACAACACACTGATTATATTTTTAGTACTGTTGGTGAGGAATGGGGGTTCTTAGGCAGCAGTGCTGTTGTTATTCTTTTTATGGCCTTTATTATGAGGTTAGTGATGGTTGCCGAAAGGCAAAAATCCAAATTCAGTAGGGTTTTTGGCTATGCAGTGGCAACTATCTTTTTCTTTCACTTTATGATTAATGTTGGTATGGTAATAGGCTTGATACCAACTATTGGTATTCCACTACCCTTCTTTAGCAAAGGCGGTTCATCCCTTTGGGGATTCACAGTTTTACTGTTTATTTTTATTCGTTTAGATGCTGATAGAACTTATGAGTGGTAGTTCTATTTAAAAAAATTAGAGAAAAATCCTTTTTTTGCTTTTTTAGAAGTTTTTTCTTCAGGTAATCTTACTGCTTTTTCCAAGAGTTGTTCATACTCTTCATAAGTAATCTCAATAAATCCTTCCCATTTTTTTGTTTCTTCAACAAAGTCTTTTACTTCGTGATATGCCCCTACTTTAAAATCGAATTCATCAGTAGAATTCATCAATAATTTAAAAGAAATTTTATATAAATTCACAGCTTTCTCTCCAAAAAGTACATACGTAGCTTCTTTTTCTTTCATAACCTTTTTACAATTTTATATGAAACAACTCAGAAGCTAAAATCCCTAGCCGGGATTTAATAAAAATAAAAAAGGCAGCCTATAAAGACTGCCTTTTTCCGTTTATGTTTCCTTTGAATTATAAGGCTGCAACTAACTTAGTAAGTTTAGACTTTAAGTTAGAAGCTTTGTTTTTATGAATGATGTTTTTCTTAGCTAGCTTATCAATCATTGCAACTACTTTTGGTAATTGCTCTTGAGCATCTTTCTTATCTTCAGTAGTGCGTAGATCTCTGATAGCATTTCTAGCAGTTTTATGCTGAAGTCTATTTCTCAATCTTTTAGTCTCGTTGCTTCTTATCCTTTTTAATGCTGACTTATGATTTGCCATTATAACTAATTTTTATTGATGAATACCTTTAATGGTATTTTGTAGCCCGTAGGGGAATCGAACCCCTGTTACCAGGATGAAAACCTGGCGTCCTAACCCCTAGACGAACGGGCCAATATTTCAAACTTTTTCTCTTAAAGCGAGTGCAAAAATAAAACATTTTTTCAACCTTGCAAGCGCTTTTTTAAAAAATTAATATGCTTTAGCAAAAAGTACTCTTTTATTAGATGGTTTTCCACTATAAACACATGTGCCAATCTCTTGTTTAACATCATTTGGAATACAGCGGATGGTAGCTTTTGTTAGATCTTTTATTTTCTCTTCGGTTTCTGCGGTACCATCCCAATGAGCTGAAACAAAACCTCCTTTATTTTCTATCACATCCTTAAATTCATCAAAAGAATTTACTTCGGTTATGTGTTCATTTCTATAGGTTTCAGCCTTTGTAAAAAGATTCTGCTGGATTTCTCTCAATAATCCTTCTATCTTCTCAGCAATTCCTTCTTGATTGATAATCTCCTTAGTCAACGTATCTCTCCTTGCTAATTCTACAGTACCATTTTCTATATCTCTAGGCCCCATCGCAATACGCAAAGGCACACCTTTCAATTCATATTCTGCAAATTTCCAACCCGGTTTATACGTATCTCTATCATCAAATTTAACAGAAATACCTTTGGTTCTCAATTGAGTCATTATTTGCTGAGCTTTTTCGGAGATCATTTGAAATTGGTCTTCTCCTTTATAAATTGGCACTATTACCACTTGAATAGGAGCTAAATTAGGAGGCAATACCAATCCATTATCATCGGAATGCGTCATTATCAATGCCCCTATTAATCTGGTAGAAACTCCCCATGAAGTTGCCCACACATATTCTAACTTCCCTTCTTTAGAAGTAAACTGCACATCGAATGCTTTGGCAAAATTTTGCCCTAAAAAGTGCGTTGTGCCTGCTTGCAAAGCCTTTCCATCTTGCATAAGAGCTTCTATGGTATAGGTTTCCAAGGCTCCGGCAAAACGTTCACTTTCCGTTTTAGTTCCTTTAATAACCGGCATAGCCATAAAATTCTCAGCAAAAGTAGCATATACATTTTGCATCAATTCGGCCTCGGCAATAGCCTCTTCTTTGGTTGCATGTGCTGTATGGCCTTCCTGCCAAAGAAATTCAGCAGTTCTTAAAAACAAGCGAGTTCTCATTTCCCAACGTACCACATTTGCCCATTGATTTACCAATATTGGAAGATCTCTATACGATTGTATCCATTTTCTGTACGTATCCCAGATAATGGTCTCTGAAGT
>JAGQYU010000100.1 GCA_020435885.1 Flavobacteriaceae bacterium | reverse complement strand
GTCCTCTTTCAATTTTCAGGTATAATTTATAATCTTTTAAGGCTTCATTCCAATTCATAAAAACAATTTATGATTTCTAAATTTTTAGAATTTGATAATTTTATATATTGATAATCAATATTTTTTAAATAAATCATTATTTAAAGTGTAAAAAAGTAATATTCATCAAATAATTAATTGTATCTTCCGTTAATCAAAATTATTAATTAATTAAATCAATCATGAAAAAATTATTTGTTTTTGCGGTTTTGACCGTTATTTCGTTTACTGCTTTAAATGCTCAAAACACAAGATTTGGCATTAAGGCTGGTGTTAACTTTTCCCAAATTAGTGTTGATGCTAATGAATTTGGATCTGCAAATTCAGATTCTAGGACAGGTTTTTTTGTAGGAGGTGTGGCTGATATTGAAGTTTCTGAAAAGTTCCATGTCCAACCAGAACTTTTATTTTCATCTGAAGGTGGAGATAATGTGCCTTATAATTATATCAATGTGCCAATAATAGCTAAATATTATGTGGCAGAAGGCTTTAATATTCAGGCTGGCCCACAACTTGGGTATTTAGTAAGTGTTGATGGTGAAACGGATTTAGAAGGAGCTAATAGATTAGGTTTTAGTTTAGATATGGGTATAGGGTATGACATTAATGAGAATTTCTTTGCTGTTGTAAGATATGACCTTGGCCTTAGTAATTTAATTGATGATTCTTCAATTGATGCTAAGCAAAATTCTTTTCAAATAGGAGTAGGCTACAGATTTAACTAAGAATATAACTTATTACATTTGAAAGCAGAAACCTAGTTTCTGCTTTTTTTATTTCTAAATTTTTATTTTTTCATTTTTATTATATAAATCTAAAAAAAAACATATAACACGTTGATTATAAGATATTTTGTATATTAGCTGTAACTAAACTTAAAAAATATTAATTATGAAAAAACTAATTTTAGTTTCACTTATTGTTTTTACGATTGTTACTACCTCTTGTGTAGGCGTTAGAGCGGGAGCCAACTTTGCTTCTGAGAGATATGGGTATTCTTACTCCGATTTAGCAGTAGTTCCAAAAGCTTCTAATACTAATACTTCTTCCGAAACAGGCTTTTACGTAGGAGCTTTTTTAACAGACCTTGATGTAACTGATAAATTACAAATTCAACCGGAAATAGATTATTTATCCGTTAAAGATCTCGATCAAATTCAAGTTCCAATTTTGGCAAAATACAATTTTGCAGATAGTTTTAATGCTTATGCCGGTCCAAACTTTGGATTTATTTTAGATACACCAGAAGGATTGAATTCTTTCAATCTAGGATTAGATCTTGGAGTTTCTTACGATATCAATGAAAACTTTTTGATCGAAGCCAGATATGACTATGGACTATCCAATCTCCTTGAGAATGGAGATAGTGATAATTACATAAAATTAAGTAATTTTCAGGTAGGCATAGCTTATAGATTTAACAAATAATATAATAATTTACTACATTTGAAAGCAGAAACCAATTGGTTTCTGCTTTTTTTATTTTAGTATTATGAAGATAATCATCATCAACGGACCTAACCTCAACTTACTTGGTAAGCGAGAACCTGAAATTTATGGTAATGCTACTTTTGAAGAATATTTTAAAAAGTTACAGCAAAAGTACCCTCAGGTTCAGCTGCAATATTTTCAATCTAATATAGAAGGTGAGATTATTGATAAATTACATGAAGTAGGTTTTGATTTTGATGGAATTATACTCAATGCGGCAGCTTACACTCATACTAGTATTGGTATTGGCGATGCGATAAAAGGTATTACAACACCAGTGGTTGAGGTGCATATTTCCAATGTACATTCCAGAGAAGATTTTAGACACGTTTCTTATATAGCTCCTAATGCCAAAGGTGTTATTGCGGGTTTTGGACTTAAAAGTTATGAGTTAGCCTTACAAGCCTTTTTAGATTAATTTGCCTTTTTCTACATCTTTGTGTTTACAAAATCAATGATTTCTTTTTCTACCGCTAAAGCGGAATAATAAATTTTATCAGCTTTTTTAACTATACTTTCAGCAAAAGCCCTGTCCTTTATATCTTTTGCATTGATGCGAACATTGAAGTAAGCACCTATAACTGCTGTTCTAGCACAAATAGCACCAACACCTGCATCTGAGACTGAACTTTGTAAGCCTTCCTTTACCATAGTTTGCATTACTTCCATAGAATTAAAAGCAGTTTCCATTGCCTGAAAAGGAATTTCAGTTGCATATTTTGTGGCTTCTTCTATGGCTTTTGTGCGTGCAGCTTTTTCTTCATCAGTGCCTTTTGGCATTCTAAACCCTTCAATAATTTTGTTGAAAGCATTAGTATCTTCATCAACTAAATAGAGTAGTTTGTTCTTATATTGTTGTCCTTTTTCTGCCCATTCGGAATAATATTGCCACTTATCATCCCAACCTGCTTTATGTGCAGATAAATTAGCTACCATAGTGCCTAAAGAAACTCCCAAAGCACCTACGTAAGCAGATATAGAACCGCCACCCGGTGCCATAGATTCACTGGCAGTTTCATCAGCAAAATCATCTAATTTGAAGTCTATCAATTTTTTAACTGATTTGTCTTTCAGTAGATATTCTATGATCTTTTCATCAGGATTGAAAGGTTTTAGATCGTCCAAGCCCAAAGATTTTATGGCAATTTTTATTTTTTCACTTTCAGCTATTCCTAACGAGCGTTCTTGCTTTTTTAGGAAATAATCTGCTGCATCTAACATCGCTTTAAGCGGAACTAGCCCAACCAATTCGGAACCCGTAACACGTAGCCCTCGTTCATCGGCAGCTTTACAACTCTCGTCAAAAGCAATGTGCATGGGAGTAATAGAAATGTTAGTTAAATTGTAGGAGATTTGTGCAATACCATATTCTTCAATATACCAACCAATGCCTTTTACTGCTTTTAGTTTTCCGGGAATACGAATAGGTTCTCCTTTCTCATTCAACACTTTTTTCCCTGTTACGGGATTACCTTCACGTTCAATACGTCCGGCCTCACGGATATCGAAAGCAATAGCATTGGCGCGGCGTGTAGAAGTTGTATTTAGATTAACATTGTAAGCTATCAAGAAATCACGAGCGGAAATAGCAATAGCTCCTGTTTTAGCAACATTGGCATTGAATTCAGCTGGGCCAAAATCGGGTTTCCATGCAGGGTCTATCAGTTTTTTTGGCAAACCTTCATATTCGCCGGCACGGCAACTCGCCAAATTTTTACGTTTAGCTTCGGTAGCGGCTTTTTCATAAAAATATCCGGGGATACCGAGTTCTTTACCAACACGTTCCCCTAGTTTATGAGCGTATTGAGCAGTTT
>JAGQYU010000099.1 GCA_020435885.1 Flavobacteriaceae bacterium | reverse complement strand
ATGGAAATTATAGCGGAACATTGGTTAATGGACTTATTTACCATATTGAAAACCTGCCAAAAAATTCAAATGAACGCCCCGGTTTAATCCATAGGATCGATAAAGACACAAGTGGTTTATTGGTAATTGCGAAGACCGAATTTGCTATGGCCAATTTGGCAAAACAATTCTTTGACAGAACTACCGAGCGTAGGTATGTAGCATTGGTTTGGGGAAATTTGGAAGAAGACCAAGGTACTATAACAGGGCATATTGGGCGTAGTTTTAAAAACCGCTTACAGATGGATGTTTTCCCTGAGGGTGAGCATGGTAAACCTGCTATAACTCATTACAAAGTGCTAGAACGCTTTAGCTATGTAACATTGGTAGAGTGTAAGCTGGAAACAGGCCGTACACACCAAATTAGGGCGCATTTTAAACATATAGGCCACCCGCTTTTTAATGATGAACGCTACGGTGGTGATAAAGTATTAAAGGGCACAACGTTTACCAAATACAAACAGTTTATAGAAAATTGCTTTACGCTGTTGCCACGGCAGGCACTACATGCCAAAACTTTGGGTTTTGAACACCCAATTACTAAAAAATGGCTACAATTTGACTCTGAACTACCGGAAGATATACAAGCAGCTATTGAAAAGTGGCGAAATTATACGATTCACCAGAAGGATTGATTTTTTCGCTTATCGGTTCGTATATGGTTTGTTGTGTTGATTTAGGTTAAAGTTAATAAAAAATCACTGTAGATGAGTCTCTTGCGACTGATTTTCCGATAGGAAAATCCGAAGCAATGAAACATATACATTGTTGGCATTCGTAATCTATTAGTTCTATTCACTTTCAATATATTGCTTATCAGAAATTAAATCCGTATATTAACCTCACTTATATAATTGTTCCGTTATTTAAATTATGAATTTTAAGTCAGATAATAAATTAAGTTCCAAAGAGTATTTATTTTTAGTTGTTTGCTTACTTATATATTTTGGCGTAAGTATATATTTAATGGGATATGGAGCTTTTCCAAAAGGTACAGAGCTTATTATTACATTTGTGGGAGTTATTATTGCTATTCCTTTAGTAATATATATGATAAAAAATATTGAATTTTGATTCGCTTCTTTATCTCTAAAACTTTCCTTGATGTTAATATGCGATTATGTATGCCAACGTTAAGGATATGATCTCGTTTTAATACTTCGACTTCGCTCAGTACAAGTTTTTTATATCCACCGATAAGTGAATTTAACAGAAAATAAGTTAAGAATCAACCTAAATTAACCGTTGGTTCTTCGGTATTTTATTGTCCAAATTGCTATAACCAAAAAAGGAATTGCAGATAATATTGTTTTATAATTAAGGCTTATCAACCCCACAAAAAAGATAAGTGCCATTAAAATACTTATACATCCTAAACCTATGTATGTCAGTAATTTATTAGGCTTTTTTTGAAAAAGTGAAATAATCAATAACAATTGCCCAAACAAAGGCAATATAGTAAGTGGGTGTAAAATGCCAAGCGGATCGGTAAAGAGTTTTGAAAGTACTTCACCTTCTATTTGAAACAGGAACATCTTTTTATCGCCTCCCCATTCTAAATAACCAATAAGTGAAGATAGTAATAAACCGATGTTTAATAACCGTGCTTTCATAATACCATATTCAATAAGAATAATAGTATAAATATAAGGCAATTACATTATGGTTACTGTATCTAGATTATTTCTTATTCAAATTAATTAAATACCCCAAAGAAACTGTAAAGAATCCTGTACTTTTTAAATCAGTTTCGGCTGCTACCGGATTGGGCAAGTTTATAACATATCCAACATCAAAATTCCATGATTTTGTAGTTAGTGAAATAGGAAACCTTAATTGAGTATTCAATAAATTAAACACATCATAATTTATAAATTCATACTCATCTGTTTGGCTATTTAACTCTTCTAGTGCTATTGTTTGTGATGCAATTAGAAAGTTAAGTCTGGGATTAAATTTTATGGAAAATGTTTTTTCTTTATACAATGAAATTCTTCCATAAGTACTTGAAATCAATTGGAAAGCATCGTCATTACCAAATAAATAAGTTGCTGATAACGAAGTGCCAAAGGTCTTGTGCTTATTTTGCAAGCCAAAACCTAAATCAATGGACTCTGTAAACAGATTTGAACCATCACTATAAAAATAATGTGTATAGCCTGTGCTGATGTAAAGACGTTCTTTTTTGTCTAAGGTATGACTATAGCCCAATGAAGCACTGGTAAAATCCCAATTAGGATCGAATTTTTCGTAATAGAGCCCTGAAAGACTGAGACTAAATCCGGAAGGGTGATAATAGGAGATTTGAGGATAAAAATTGTATTGATCAATCCCTGAATCTCTTCCTGAAAAGTAAGTATTGCTATTAAAAGTAACACTGGTGTAGATAAATTCATTTCGGTTTAACGAAGCCAGAATGTCATCTAGCAGCTGATCTTCACTAAAAAAAAGTTCATCTAGTAGTGCGTCAATTTCATCATCAGTTCTTGGTACCTGTGCATAGGTAAAAAGCGAGGTTGCTGCTATAAAAAGCAGCAACCCAATGACTTTAATTTTCACTACTAAGTTGTTTTCAGTAGTTTTCATAACTCTTTGTAGTTAATTATTTCGTCCTTTACCACCGCCGGTATTTGTATTACGTTGTCCGTTGCTATTATTACGAGTACCTGTTCTCAACTCACCTTGCTCACCGGAATTTTTCACTCTTTGTTGAATGCGTTCTTGTAGCATATTACGTTGTTCTTCTGTAAGCGTATTTTGAAATTCTTGTCTCATTAATCGCAAGCGAGTTTGTTGTTGTAATACTAGTTGTTGTTGTTCATCTGTAAAAGAGGCTCTTAACTGTTCTCTTATTTGCTCCATAGTAAGTGCAGGATCTTGTAATAAAGCCAATTGTTCTTCGGTTAAAGATTCTCTCAGCATTTTACGATTTTGGATCATTAATTGGCGTTCTTCCTGTAACATTGCTTGTTGCTGTGGTGTTAAGGTTTCTTTGATAGTCTCGTAATTCATATTTTTGTTCTGATGCTGATTCTGATTTTGATTACGGTTTTCATCTTGTGCATATAAGAAACTGCCAAAAATCATTGCTATGGCTAGCAGTCCTAATTTTAATTTATTTGTTTTCATAATCTTAATTTTTAACTATTTAACTATTCTTTTTTTTGCTATATGTGGAATCGATTCATTTCTGTTTATTAGACCTAGTATTTTTATAAAAGTTTGTTTTATAAGACAATATTTTCAATAAAACTTTCTTCTATATAATTATCTAATAAAGAATCATTTATAATAAGTGAATTTATAAATATGTTGTTTAGATCGGTTTCAGATGTTTGTGCTTTTATTACAATTTCATTCATTACATAATCGTCTAAATACAAATCAATGTTTTCTTCGGTTACCAATAGAGAATTTAGTAAGGCATCATCGCCTTCAAGGCTTGCAAATTCTATACTGGTTATAGTATTTACCTGTTGCGTAGTAGTTCCGGATCCGTATTTAAATAAAATGGTTAAACCAAGTATAGCAACAATTGATGCAGCTACTGCATACTTTACGAATGGCCTTAATTGAATTACCTTAGTTTCCGGCTTTTTATTCTCGGCTACTGCTTTTAAGATTTCTGCTTTTGATTTAGAAAAATAATCTTTAGGAATATCCATTCCAAGTTTATCTCTATGTTCCTTAGAAAGCCTTACTTTATTTTTTTTATTTAAATCCATTTTTATTTTGTTTGTTGATTATTAGACCTCAAAAAATTTAAAAAGTTTGTATCATTTCTTCTTCTATGATTTTAGTTGCACTATAATAGGCCGACTTTAATGTGTTTTCGTTCACTTCCAATATTTGGGATATTTCTCTAAAACTGAGATTATCAAAATATTTCATATTAAAGACCATTCGTTGTTTATTGGTTAATTTTGAATCTATAACATGGTGTAATTTTAATTTAGTTTCATCACCATCAAAATAAGGATCTTGGGTAAGGTCTTCTAAATAACTTGGCTTTACATCATCTAATGATGCCAAATGTGTTTTATTCTGTTTTTCGAGTAGTCTTAGAGCTTCATTGTGTGCAATTCGAAACATCCAAGTTGCCAACGAACTATTGCCTTTAAAAGATTCTATATTTCTGTAAATTCTGATGAATGTGTTTTGAGAGGCATCGTCTGCATTTTCATGGGAGATCACTATTTTGCGGATGTACCAATAGAGGCGTTCCTGATACTTATCAAGTAATTCTAGAAAAGCTTTTTCCTTAGTCTTAGGATCCCTAAGTTGCTTAATGAAATTAGCCTCTGTATTCAATGCTTGCATTTAAAAGTTAAGTTACAACTTAATATTATATAGACCTTTGTTTTTTTTAATAGTTTGTTTTAATAATAAATTATTTGTTTCCTCTATGGAACTATAAATTTTATAAAATCAAAATACTTGTGGTATACTTATTTCCATTGTATTTTTACATTGTTAAATTACAGTGAATGAAAATAGTTATATCCCCTGCCAAATCACTTGATTGTGAATCAAAAATACCTGTTAAACAACATACGCAACCTGCTTTTTTAGAACAATCTGAAAAGCTGTCAGATGTATTAAAAAAGAAAAGTGCCAAAGAATTATCAAAACTGATGAGTATTTCTGATGCCTTGGGCAGGCTTAACTATGAACGCAACCAAGAGTGGCATTTGCCTTTTACTCCAGAAAACGCCAGACAGGCAATCTATATGTTTAATGGAGATGTGTATAGAGGTATTGATATTGAAACCTTGCCTGCTGAAAAAGTAGATCAACTGCAAGATAAGCTCCGTATAATTTCAGGGCAGTACGGATTACTGAAACCGTTGGATCTTATTCAGCCATATCGTTTGGAAATGGGTACGCGTCTTAAAGTAGGTAGAAAAGGGAATTTATATGAGTTTTGGGATAGTACCATCACAGAGGCATTGAATGAGGAACTGAAAGATGGAGAGCTATTTATCAATCTGGCAAGTACAGAATACTTTAAAGCTATTAAACCTAAATTGTTAAAAGTACCTGTTATTACTCCTGTTTTTAAGGATTATAAGAATGGAGAATATAAAACCATTATGACTTACGCCAAGTTGGCTAGAGGTTATATGGTACGATATATAGTAGATAATACTATTGAGACAATAGATGGTTTAAAAGGGTTTAAAACCGAAGGCTATGCTTTTGATGCCAATATGTCTACCGATACAGAATTGGTGTTTACCCGATAAATATGCTTCGTAAAAAATGGTTTAAAAAGCTAGTAAGATTGGCTTTAACTTTCTTCGTGATTTCTCTAATTTTTATCGGTATTGCCAATACAGTTATAGAAAAAAGTGCTGTTGGCAGAACCTTTTCAAGTGTTGACAGTATTCCACATCACAAAGTAGGCTTGGTATTAGGCACTTCTAAGTTTTTGCAAAACGGTACGGTTAATTTATATTACAAATACCGTGTGGATGCCACGGTTGCTTTATACAAAACTGGTAAAATAGATTATGTTATTGTAAGTGGTGATAACAGTACAAAAGAGTATGACGAGCCTTCCACTTTTAAAGAAGATTTGATAAAAGGAGGTATCCCTGAAGAAAGAATATATTTAGACTACGCAGGTTTTAGAACCTTAGATTCTGTTGTAAGGGTTAAAGAGATTTTTGGACAAGAGAGTGTGGTTATCATCTCGCAGCAATTCCATAATGAGAGAGCAATTTATTTAGCTGAGCACTATGGTATTAAGGCTATTGGTTATAATGCTAAAAATGTTAGTAAGCATTATGGTTTTAAAACAAATCTCAGAGAATATTTAGCACGTACTAAGGTATTTATTGATATTCTACTGGGTGTACAACCCAAATTCTTAGGAGAAAAAATAGTTATTCCTTCGTAAAATATTTCTATTGCCATTACGAGGAATCTCAATGATTGAGATGACGTGGTAATCTTTTTAGGTTTTAAAGATTGCTTCATCACAAAATTTTTGTGATTCGCAATAACGTATGGAATTTTTCTGCCACTCTGTCACCTTATATTTTTCTTTTCCTGCCAAATATCTACTATTCTTTTATTGGCACAATGATTGACTATTGTTTTCCAGAAAACTTAAAAAGCAAAAAACTAATATATAAACTATGGGTAAAATTATAGGAATAGACTTAGGAACAACCAACTCTTGTGTTTCCGTAATGGAAGGTAATGAGCCGGTGGTAATTCCTAATGCAGAAGGTAAAAGAACAACTCCTTCAATTGTTGCGTTTGTAGAAGGTGGAGAACGTAAAGTTGGTGATCCTGCTAAACGTCAGGCAGTTACTAACCCTTTAAAGACCATTTATTCTATCAAACGTTTTATGGGTAACAAGTATTCTGAATCTAAAAAAGAAGCAGAAAGAGTACCTTACAAAGTGATAAAAGGAGATAATGATACACCTAGGGTTGATATAGACGGAAGACTCTATACACCTCAGGAAATTTCTGCCATGGTATTGCAGAAAATGAAAAAAACAGCTGAAGACTATTTAGGACAAGAAGTTAAAGAAGCAGTTATTACCGTACCTGCTTACTTTAATGACTCTCAGCGTCAAGCTACCAAAGAGGCCGGAGAAATTGCTGGTTTAAAGGTAAGCCGTATTATCAATGAGCCTACTGCTGCTGCGTTGGCTTACGGATTGGATAAATCCGGACACGATAAAAAAATTGCCGTATATGACTTAGGTGGTGGTACTTTTGATATCTCTATTTTAGAGATTGGCGATGGCGTATTTGAAGTATTGTCTACTAATGGTGATACCCACTTAGGTGGAGATGACTTTGACCAAGTTATTATTGATTGGTTGGCAGAAGAATTCAATAAAGAAGAAGGTATTGATCTTCGTAAAGACCCAATGGCATTGCAACGTTTAAAAGAAGCTGCTGAAAAAGCTAAGATAGAATTATCGTCTTCTTCTCAAACAGAGATCAATTTACCATATGTTACAGCTACGGCTAGCGGTCCAAAACACTTGGTAAAAACGTTGACAAAGTCACATTTTGAAAAATTGTCAGATACGTTGGTAAAACGTTCTATGGATCCTGTTGCCAAAGCTTTGAAAGATGCAGATCTTTCTACTTCTGAAATTGATGAGGTAATTTTGGTAGGTGGTTCTACACGTATCCCAAAAATTCAAGAAGAAGTTAAAAAATTCTTTGGCAAAGAACCTCATAAAGGTGTTAACCCAGATGAAGTTGTAGCGATAGGTGCTGCCATTCAAGGCGGGGTATTGACAGGTGATGTTAAGGATGTATTGTTGTTAGACGTTACACCGCTTTCATTAGGTATTGAAACTATGGGTAATGTAATGACCAAATTGATTGATGCTAATACTACCATACCTACTAAAAAATCGCAAGTATTTTCAACGGCAGCTGATAATCAGCCATCTGTAGAAATACATGTATTGCAAGGTGAACGTGCTATGGCAGCTGATAATAAAACAATTGGTCGTTTCCACTTAGACGGGATACCACCTGCGCCAAGAGGAGTGCCTCAAATTGAAGTAACGTTTGATATTGATGCCAATGGTATTATTCACGTAACAGCATCTGATAAAGCTACAGGTAAATCTCAGAATATCAGAATTGAAGCTTCTTCAGGTCTTTCTGAAGAGGAGATCAAAAAGATGAAAGCTGATGCCGAAGCTAATGCGGAATCTGATAAAAAAGCAAAAGAAACTGCTGAAAAAATCAATGGTGCAGATGCGATGATTTTCCAAACAGAAAAACAATTGAAAGAGTTTGGTGATAAGCTGTCTGCTGATAAAAAAGCTCCGATAGAGTCTGCTCTAGAAGAGTTAAAGAAAGCACATGAGTCTAAAGACCTAGCTCAGATTGATGTGGCTATGGAAAAGATCAATGAAGCTTGGAAGGCTGCTTCTGAAGAAATGTACAAAGCACAGCAAGATGCTCAAGCTAATGGTGCTGCTGGCGGAGGTGAACCTACTGCCGATGCAACTGCAGGTGGAAGTGATGATGTGCAGGATGTAGATTTTGAAGAAGTAAAGTAATAGAGCATATTATAAACTCTATATATATTCAAAACCCGTTAAGCAATGCTTAACGGGTTTTCTTTTTGTCAAAAGTTAATTTCATACAACATCAAGTCCTCCTCATCATTAGGTATTCTGATGATCTTCTGAAATTTCAACCCTAGTTTTTCTAGTAATTTTTGGGAGTCGGTATTCTCTTGTGTGGTAATTGCCAGCACTTTTTTTAAATGGAATTCGCTATTGGCAACTTCCAGTATTTTACTGGCGCTTTCAAAGGCGTAACCTTGTTTTTCGTATTGAGGTAAAAATGCAAACCCTATATCAACATGTTCTAAACCTTCACGTTTATACAAACCGCAAGAGCCTATTTTAGCTCCATTAGATTTTAATGTAATAGTATAGTTTGAATAACCTAATTCATACAATTGTGGTAAAATACGTTCTTCAACATATTTTTTGGCATCATCAAGACTCATTACATTTCTATCGCCAATATAATGCAACCATTTGGGAGAGTTCAAAAGTTCCAGTACATAACCGGCATCTTCAACAGAGGTGGGATTTAACAATAAATGTTCAGTTTCAAAACTCTTGAAAGTGGGCATTTACCAATAGTAATTATTGTTTTTTAATTTTTTTGATTAGTTCTTTTAGGGTCATCTCTTGCCTGTAACTATTAGCGTTTCCTTTAAGGATCTCTTTATCTTTTAATTTGAGGATGAGCTCATCTCCACTTTTTTCAAGAGAAAGTTCTGATGCAGGAGCTTCAGTTTCAGTAAGTTCAAAATCAAATCGTTTGAATAACCTCACAACAGTGTTATTTGCTAAAAATTTAAAACCGTTAAACTCTATGAGCCTGTTGGCTCCGTTATAAAGTAATGAAAACCCAGTGATACCAATGGAGATCAATAAAAAATTAAAAATGATTGGCATAATATGAAATCCTCCTTCAGAGGAAAGACTTAAAAAATTCATGATTCCTTTAATACCGGCAATCAGTAAAAGCAAACCAATAAAAACGGAGGCAGCATCTATCAGTATAGCTTTGGAACTTCTGGTTATTTCGAAAGAATTATCAGAAAAACGCTCTATATCAAAACCCACGTTCTTTAAATATTCCAAGTTTAGGATTTTAGTAGTTTCATCATCAATTTCCTGTTGAAGTGTATGGACGTCTTCTTGTCCTAAATTTCGCTTTACTAGCTCTTTTTTAAGTTCAATTTTTGAAAGATATGTCAGGTCAACTTTTTTCTTTACAATACTGAGAAGTTCTTCACTTCCATAATCTTCATAGATATACATATATTCAATTTTTAGAAATATGTGCCAAGATACGTAAAATTTAGAAGCATTGTAATGATGAAACATGTATAAAAAACAACACCTGACAAAATTGCCAGGTGCTATTATCACACAATTATATATATTAAATATTACTATAGGCTTCAACTGTATGAGGCACCACTTTTTCCATACCCA
>JAGQYU010000098.1:1949-9769 GCA_020435885.1 Flavobacteriaceae bacterium | reverse complement strand
CCTCCTTTAAAAGTATATAGCCAAATCAGTAAAATGGTTAATATAACATTTGCCCAAAAGGGAATGCCATAACTATCAAAAAGGATGATCTGCAATACATTGGCAACTAAAAACAAGCGAAAAGCTGAGCCAATAGTACGAGACAGTAGAAAGAAAGAAGCTCCCGTTTTATAGGCATGCCAGCCGAAACGTTCATATAAATATGAATATATAGAAGTGAGGTTTAACCGATAATACAAAGGCATCAACACCAACCCAATAATGGCATAGCCAATGGTATAACCCAATACCATCTGAAAGTAGGAGAACGATTGACTTTCTACCCATCCGGGAACGGAAATAAAGGTAACTCCCGAAAGGGAAGCACCTATCATACCAAAAGCAACTAAATACCAAGGCGATTTATTATTGGCTTTAAAAAAAGTATCGTTTGAGGCTTTTCTTCCTGTTAAGTAAGAGATAAGCAGCAAAACACTAAAATAGGCTAAAATGATGTATAAGATGTGTATGGGTTGCATGTGTTATTTTTAAGTTTATAGCATACGAATATAGTTTTTTTATTATTTTCATACTATGAAAGCTAGAGTTTTATCAGTAGACGTTTTTAGGGGCATGACCATAGCCGCCATGATCTTGGTCAATAACCCCGGCACTTGGGCACATATCTATCCGCCGTTGGCACATGCAGAATGGCACGGACTAACCCCAACTGACTTAATTTTTCCATTCTTTTTATTTATAGTGGGCATAACCATTGTATTGGCTTACGGTAATACAAGGCTTACGGGTTCTCAACTATATAAAAAAATAGCTGTTAGGAGTTTAAAACTGATCTTTTTAGGGTTGTTCTTGGGCTTCTTTCTAGCGCATTATCCGTTCATAAAACCGCTGGGTGAGTGGCGTTTCCCTGGGGTATTGCAACGTATAGGAGTAGTATTTTTTATTGTTTCTATGTTGTATTTTAACTTTTCGGCGAGGGCACTGGCAGTATGGTTTGTGGCTATTTTAGTGGGATACTGGCTTGTGATGACGCAGATACCTATAGATGGAGTTATCCCTCCTCTAACGATGGAAGAAAGCTTAGCCTCGCAAATTGATAGTTATATTTTTACAAGTAGCCATATGTGGAAAGAGATGTATGACCCAGAAGGGTTGTTAAGCACCATACCTGCTATTGCTACCAGTATTTCCGGTATTTTGGCAGGATTTGTATTAAAAAATCCTTCCATAGAGCCTGTTAAGAAGATTGCTTATTTTACCATTGCCGGACTCGTTCTATTGATGATAGGCTATACTTGGGATATGATCTTCCCGATCAACAAAGCATTGTGGACAAGCAGTTTTGTGTTAGTAACTACCGGTTACGGATTGCTGGTGTTCAGTTTGGTATATTATATTATTGATGTTAAAGGTTTTAAAACATGGTCGTTCCCTTTTATGACCTTTGGTATGAATGCCATTGCGGTTTATTTTCTTAACGGATTTATTGCCAAATGTTTTTATCAGATAAAATTACCTAATGGAAATTCTATCCATCAAAACTTATATAGTATCCTTTCTGGTATTATAGAAATCCCTAAATTATCTTCATTGATATATGCTTTATTGGTGGTGTCTTTCTACTATTTAATAGCGCTGTTTTTATATAAGAAGAAAATATTTTTTAAGGTATAATTTTGTACTTTCGCCGCTATGAATTTTTCTTCCAAATTACTTGAAAATGCTGTTGATGAGGTCTCTCAGTTACCGGGCATAGGTAAGCGTACTGCCCTTCGTTTAGTATTGTATTTATTAAAGCAACCCAAGGAGAGAACTGCAAGTTTAACTACTGCGTTAACCAGACTACGTGAAGAAATAAAATTGTGCAAAAAGTGCCATAATATTTCGGATGTGGAAGTTTGCGAAATATGTGCTAACCCAAACCGTGATGAAAAGTTGCTATGTGTAGTTGAGGATATTAGAGATGTAATGGCCATTGAAAGTACGGCTCAGTACAGAGGGTTGTACCATGTGCTTGGCGGAAAAATATCTCCCATTGAAGGCGTTGGCCCTCAGAATTTGACTATAGAAAGTTTGGTGAACAAAGTAAAGGAGGGTACGATAAAAGAACTCATTTTTGCCTTGAGCCCCACTATGGAAGGCGATACCACCAACTTTTATATCTACAAACAAATTGAAAAGCTAGATGTAGCGGTTTCTACCATTGCACGTGGCATTGCAGTTGGTGATGAATTGGAGTATGCCGATGAAGTAACGCTAGGTAGAAGTATCTTACACAGAGTGCCTTTTGAGAGTTCGTTGAGGATTTAGGAAGTCTTATTCTCTAATGGTCAAAAAAGTTCTTAGTCTAATATCATTGCTGGCAGCCCCAATGGTAAGCCTAAAGTCACCGGGTTCAACAATATAATTTAAATCTTTGTCTAACATTTTCAGTAATTCGGGTGTAATTTCGAAATGTACTTCTTTAGTTTCTCCTTTTTTTATGTGGATACGTTTAAAACCTTTTAATTCTGTTACAGGTCTAGCTACTGAGGCATAAACATCTTTAATGTAAAGTTGTACCACTTCATCTCCATCATAACTTCCAGTATTGGTTATTTTACAACTTAGTATTGTACTTTCGGTTGTTGTAATTGTACTTTTTTTAAGCTGTATATCACTATATTTAAATGTAGTATAGCTTAATCCGTAACCAAAGGAGAACAAGGGTTTCCCAGAAAGATTAATATAATCGTCACCGCGTCCAGTAGGTTTATGGTTATAATATAATGGTAATTGTGATTCGTGTAGGGGAAATGTAATGGGTAGCCTACCTGCTGGATTGTAGTCGCCAAAAATAATATCTGCTATGGCATTTCCGCCTTCGTCTCCTGGATACCATACATCTACAATAGCATCTACATTATTGCGCCATTGCTCCATGGTTATGGCACTTCCTCCTACTAAAACAACCACAACGGGGGTTTCGGTTTTTGCTATCGCATTAATGAGTTCTTCTTGCCTGCCAGGTAATGATAGGAAAGCTCTATCTCTAAATTCACCTTCTTCAATTCCAACACAAACCAGGGCAATATCAGCATTTTTTGCTTGTATAACGGCATTGGCAATTTCAGTTTCATGATCTTCAACCTTATTAGCATCCCATATCATTTTAAACCAGACATTTCCTGTGGTTTCATAGAATTCTACTTTTATGTCATAAACCTTGTCTTTTTCAAAAAAATACGGTTTTGTTATTTGTTGTACGGTTTGTTTTTTCCAATTGTCAATAATAAGTTCGTTGTTTATAAACAATCTATATCCATCATCTCCTTTAATACCTATGTTTAATTTTTTTGTTATGGGAGAACGCAATTTTCCTGTCCATCTAACCGAATAAAAATCATAATTAATTTTTTGTTGATCTGGTGAGAATAATGTCCATCTAAAATCAATATTGGGGTCTATTCTTGTTAAGGCTGGTTCTCCTTCTAATAAAATATTGTTATAATAGGCAGCTTTTAAACCTGTTTTTATTAGTTTGTCTTCTATATAAAAAAATTGTTCTTCAGGAATAGCGATAAAATCTTCTTGTATTCGATTGCAACCCTTGGTAAAAGTAATGTTTACCGAATCTCCTACTTTGGCTTTAATACCATTTAAAATAGAAACTGGATGGTTTCCAGGGCCTGAATATCCTCCAAGCCTAGGATCATTTGCTTCCGGACCAATAATAGCAATTGATTTTATATTTTTTTTTAATGGAAGTATTTGTTTATTGTTCTTTAACAATACTATAGATTCTAATGCAGCCTTTTTTGCCAATAGTCTATTTTTTTAACACTGTTACTGTTTTCTAAATCTTCGATAGTTACATAGGGATTTTCAAATAGGCCAAGTTTAAATTTGGCATAGAGCACACGTTTAACAGCATTATCAATATCGGTTTTGTTAATCATTTCTTTTTCAAAGGCTTCGTAAAAAAGTGGATAGTGATTATAAGAAGTTTGAAAAATTACATCAAGACCCCCCTTTATTGCTTGCTTAGTAGATTCGGCATAATTTTTTGAAGTAAAATGTAATACATTAGCTCCTCCAGTAGCACCGGCATCGGAGATAACAAAACCTTTAAAGTTCCATTCGTTTTTTAATTTATTATTGAGCAACCAGTGGTTGGCTGTAGCTTGTGTTCCGTTTAAGGAGTTATAAGCTGTCATTATTGACAAAGCACCAGCCTCTTGTATGCTAGCTTTAAAGGCCGGGAAGTATATTTCTTCAAGTAAACGCTCGTTAAAATGGATAGGGTATGAATCTCTACCGCCATCACCCACGTTGGCAACAAAATGTTTTGGAGTGGTTATAACCCCATGTTTTTCAAAAGCAGAAATATATGAAACAGCCATTTTAGAGGTTAAGTAAGGGTCTTCACCATATGTTTCTTCTACTCGCCCCCAACGTACATCTCTGGCAATATTAATGACGGGTGATAAAATTTGGCGGATACCTCTTTCTTTTACTTGAGCTGCAATTACAGAAGCTACGGTATCCATTAATACTGTATTCCAAGATGCTGCTAATCCTATAGATTGTGGAAATGCAGTAGCATCTTTTCTTACAAGTCCGTGTAAAGCTTCATCAAAAGGAATGATAGGAATACCTAGGCGGGTTTCTTCGATAAAGTACTTTTGCATTTCATTAATACGCAAAGCGGTTTCTTTTGTGCTACCTCCTCCTGAATATTCTAGAATTTGTTCTGACTCGTTTCTAGTAGAGCCAATTGTAGCAATCTGAAACCCAAAAATACCATGCTTGTATTTTTCTTTTCCTTCAGACAAATCGCCAGGAATCATAAATAGTTGCCAGAATTTTTCTTCTAGAGTCATTCTAGAAAGCAAATCCTCTACACGATCATCAATAGGGGCATTAGGATTTTTGTAAATAAAATCATCTTTATCATTACAAGAAAAAAGTATAAGTAATCCAAAAAATAGAATGGCAATCTCTATAATGTTGTATTTTATGTTTAACATATAGCAGAGTAGGTTTAATAGGGTGTATGATGAACAACTGCGAAGTTAGCCTAAAATGTATAAAGAATCAACCAATTTATTTTTCAATCCTAATCCTAGCATCAACAACCACAATTTTATTTTCGGTGGCCAACAATGGGTTTAGGTCTAGCTCCATAATTTCTGGGGCTGTTTGCATTAGCAACCCAATTTTTCTAATACTACTGGCGTAGCTATTAATATCTATACCTTTTTTGCCACGTACGCCTTGTAGCATAGGGTAAGCTTTGAGGTTTTGTATCATTTGCAATGATTCTTGTTCACTAATGGGTGCCATAGCAGTGCTAATATCTTTCAGTACTTCTACAAAAATACCTCCTAAACCACATACTACTATGGGCGGGTAACTAGGTTCTCGTTTGGCACCAATAAAAAGCTCCATGCCTTGTTGCATGGGTTGTATCAGTACGGAGGTGGCTCCATCAATCTGCATCAATTGGGTAAATGTTTTGAATGCCTCAATCTCATCTTTTACATTCAATACTACACCTCCCACATCAGATTTGTGTACAGGCCCTACTACTTTCATCACCACAGGATAGGATAGTGTAGCGGCTAGTTTTTGCAACTCTTCGTTAGTGCTTACCGTATGTTGCTCCACCATAGGAATACCTGCAAGTTGTAGTAATTTGTATGTTGCTTTTGGAGATAAGTATCCATCAGGTTGTGTACTGATAAGCTGCTGTATCCTTTCTGTATCAATAGTTTCGATGGTTTTTGTTGGTTGAGGTGCAGATGTTTGATATACTTTTCCTAAGGCACTGCCAAAAAGCACTTCATCATCAAAAGCTACATTACCTTTGGCAATAAAATCAGCTATTTCATCCTTTACATTCACCACCGAAGGCAAAATAGGATAGATAGGTTTTTTGCAAGTTTTCATCTTGGTATTTAGTACGTCGTAGGCATCATATACATCCGTTAAACCCGGGCTACCAAAAATTACTGCCATAGCATCTATCATGTCGAATTTGTTCTCGCAGTAATCTATAATGGTTTCTAACTGTTCGGCTGTACCTGTTGCCAAAAAATCAATAGGGTTTGCCACCGAAGAACCATTAAAGAGTTTGGTAAGGAGTTCTTCACTTTCTTTACCACCAATCTTTGGCACGGATAAGCCATTTTTTGAAAGGATATCGGTCAGCATTACAGCCGGGCCACCGGCATGGGTTATGATAGCAATATTGTTGCCTTTGGCTTTTTTCTGTAATAAAATTCCGGCAACAGTTATCAATTCGTTTCTGCCATAGCATCGTATGATACCCGCTTTCTTAAAAAGGGCATCTACAAATACATCAGGGCTTGCCATGGCACCTGTATGCGATGATGCAGCACGGTTACCGGCCTCGGAACTTCCGGCTTTAATGGCGGCTATGCTACATCCTTTTTGTATTAAAGAGGTGCTGTGTTTTAGAAATTTGTGAGGATTTTTAATGCTCTCTATATACAGTAATTTTACGTTAGAACTTTTATCGGCATCATAGGTCACATCAAAATGCTCCAGCACTTCTTCTACACCCAGTTGCGCACTGTTACCTACTGTGTAAACACTGGAAAATGTCAATCCCATACGTTGAGCGGCTTCAATAATAAAAACGGCTGTAGCTCCTGATCCGGAAATAAAATCAACACCTTTGGGGTCTAGTTTTGGAATAGGAGAGGTAAAAACACCTGCATAATATTCATTGATAAGTCCAATATTATTAGGGCCAAGGAGACTGCCTCCGGCATTGTTGATTAAGCTAACGATCTCTTGTTCCATAGCGGTACCTTCAGCATCTTTCTCACTAAAACCTGCTGAAAAAATGATAAAACCTTTCGTATTTTTTTGTGTAGTAAGTATGCGTACTGTTTCAACAACATATTGGGCGGCAATGGCAATAATGGCTAAATCAACTTTGGGGAGGGTGGTGATATCTGAGCACGATTTTACTCCTTGAACCATTGCTTTCTTTGGATTTACCACAAAGAGGTCACCTTTAAATTTATGGTCTAGAAGGTTTTTCAGCACACTGCCTCCAGGGCTGTGGATATTATCAGAACCGCCGACTATAACGATGCTTTTTGGATTAATCAATTTATCATGTAACATATGCAACATACAATTTTGGTAGCGTAAAATAAGGGAAAAATAAGAGTTTGTTTACTGATATTTGTCACCGTATAAGCCACAAAAGTTTCGTTATTTTGAATACACAAAAATATATTGGTTATGTATGCTTTTTCAGATGCAGTAAACTCAAAACACTCCGAAGATGTTTAATTCTTGGCTATATTAGCCACACTTTCATAGGCCTGTGCCAATTGTTTTCCCGTTGTAAAGGCTTCTATATTTAGGCTAACTATTTTTTCGCTTTTGCTTTTAAACAGCTCTTTAATAGCTCTTAAAAAATGTTCTTCAGGAATATCGATCAACAACGAAGCAGCACCCAGTAAAACCATATTGGCTACTTTGGAATTACCTATATTTTTAGCAACTTCGGTAGCATCGATAATCATATGGTTTGGGTAAGCCTTAATTTGTTTGAACAATTCCTCCCTATCAGGATAATTTTCAATATTAATGAATCGTGAAGAATCAGTAATGATCCATCCGTCAGTTTTTAAGTAAGGCAAATACCTTAGAGACTCCATGGGCTCAACAGAAAGAATGATGTCTGCTTCCCCTTGAGGAATAAGGTCAGAATATATTTTTTTATCCGAAATACGCACATGCGATTGTACGGCACCACCACGTTGGCTCATACCATGCACTTCTGCTTGTTTAACATA
>JAGQYU010000098.1:1496-1901 GCA_020435885.1 Flavobacteriaceae bacterium | reverse complement strand
ACAGCGGCAATTGTTAAAATTCCTTGCCCTCCAACACCTGATAATATAATATTAGCTTTCATTTCTGTATTAATTTAACGAGGCAATTATTGATTTGATTTCTTCTTTTTTATCACGAGACAATCGTACACATGGCCTTTCGGAAATAATAACAGAAACACCTTTATAGTTGATCTCTTCTCGTAAAAGATTTACATTTTCCTCATGGTTCTTTTTAAGCGGAATAATGGTTTTGATATGATCAGGGTCTACACCTATACCTTTACATATTTTTTCAAGCCTTCCCACAGCAGTGGAGTCTTGCCCTCCGGTCATAGCTATGGCAGAATTGTCTGAAATTATAACCGTAATGGGCGTATTTTCATAAACAGCATCCAGTAAGCCTGTCATTCCGGAGTGGGTAAA
>JAGQYU010000098.1:0-1427 GCA_020435885.1 Flavobacteriaceae bacterium | reverse complement strand
GTAATGGAAGCCCCCATATCAATTAATGTGTTGATGGTGTTTAAAGGAGGTAAAGCTGCAAGTGCATAGCAACCTATATCGCCAAAAACACGTTTTTGTCCGATTTCCGGTAGTAATTCATTGATTGCGTTGAACAGATCTGTATGACCACAACCTTCACAAAGTTGGGGTGGTCGATTAGCAACAATGGATGGAATTTCTTCAGGTATTTCATCAATCAATCCTAAAGATTTAGCAATAATAGACGGATTCAATTCTCCTGTTAAAGGAATTCTTCCGCTTAATTTTCCTTGAATCTTATCATTATCATCAAAATAATTATGAAGTAATTCTTCAATAATTGGGTAACCCTCTTCAATTACCAATACAGTGTCACAATGATTATAAAGCTCTTCAATTTTTTGTTTTGGGGCAGGATATTGACCTATTTTTAGGATAGAATAATCACTATCAGCAAGGTTTTCCATTACATAATTGTAAGCAATGCCTGTGGCGATTATCCCTAAAGAAGTGTCCTTGCCTAATGTTAACTTATTGAATGGAGATTTTTCAGAACTCTCAATTAATACTTTTTTCTTACTTACCAGTTTGTCAAACTGTTTTCTGGCATTTGCTGGAATTAATGCAAATCTGGTAGTATCAACAGGTAGTTGAATGCCATTTTGAGTTCTTCGTTCTTTGATGGTAACGTCTGCTCTAGAGTGCGAAAGGCGAGTTACCATACGCAATAAAACAGGCAATTTGTATTCTTCAGAAAGCTCAAAAGCATAGTGCATAATATTGTATGCTTCCTGTTGGTTAGATGGTTCTAAAATAGGAACCATGGCGAATTTTCCGTAAAAACGGGAGTCTTGCTCATTTTGTGAAGAGTGCATGGAAGGGTCGTCTGCAACAACCACTACCATGCCACCGTTAATACCTGAAATAGCCATATTCATAAACACATCGGCAGCTACGTTTAGTCCTACGTGTTTCATGGTTACCATGGAGCGTTTTCCTGCATATGACATGCCCAAAGCGGCTTCCATAGCAGTTTTTTCATTTACAGACCATTTGCAGTGAATACCTAGTTCTTTAGCTGTTTTTGAACGTTGAATATATTCTATAATTTCTGTGGAAGGTGTCCCCGGATAGGCATATACACCTGATAGACCTGAATCTATAGCGCCCTGAGCCAGAGCTTCATTTCCTAAAAGTACATTTTTCATCAATCTACAGTTTCTTTTGACGACAAAGATATATGCTGAAGTATTGATATATTATGATTTTTGTCAGCTATAATTACACAAATATCAAAAAATTAACAAATAAAAGATTTAATATTATTAATATGTAAAATTTATTAATTATCCCAACTGCGTTTTTCTCGTATCTTTTTGTAAAATTTTATGCCTAACATCAATAAAATGGAAACTCCCACAATGCCA
>JAGQYU010000097.1:3649-5424 GCA_020435885.1 Flavobacteriaceae bacterium | reverse complement strand
ATACCGCCAAATATCATTATTTGGCGTGGAAGAATTTAGCGAATTCACTGGGTTTTGATTTTACCGAAGAACAAAATGAACAACTTAAAGGTGTTAGTAGAGTAAAATCGTTGGAAATATTATTAGATATAGGAAAAGTCACACTTTCCGAGGAGAAAAAGGCCGAATTACTTGTTGAGAAAAATACAGAATATTTAGAATTTGTAAATCAAATGACCTCACAAGAAATTATACCCGGAGTTACAAGTGTGCTAGATTTTTTAGATGCTCATACTATAAAATATGCCTTAGGTTCTGCCAGTAAAAATGCACCACTAATATTAGAAAAAGTAGGGCTTTTGCAACGGTTTTCCGCTATAGTTGATGGTAATGATGTATCTAAAGCTAAACCTGATCCTGAAGTATTTTTAATTGCTGCCCAAAAATTAAATGCAGATCCATTTAATTGTATTGTGATTGAAGATGCTATTGCAGGTATACAGGCTGCTAACAAAGCAAATATGACAAGTATTGGTATAGGAAATAATGATGTGCTACATGAAGCAACATATGTTTTTGAAAGCATGGAAGCTGTTTCCCAAGATTTTTTAAAAAATATAATTGACTAAAACATGAATCAAGATTATATAATACCTAACGAATGGTCAATCATTGAAGAAGGTTTTGATGCTGCCAGAGTTAAATCTTCTGAAAGTTTGTTTAGTATAGGCAACGGTGCCATGGGGCAGCGTGCCAACTTTGAGGAGTCCTACTCAGGGCCAACATTTCAAGGTAGTTATATTGCAGGAGTTTATTATCCTGACAAAACAAGAGTTGGATGGTGGAAAAATGGTTATCCGGAGTATTTTGCAAAAGTGCTAAATGCACCAAATTGGATAGGCATCAATGTTTTTATTGATGGAGAAAGCCTCGATCTTTATACTTGTAAAAAAGTAACAGATTTCCGTAGAGAGCTTAATATGAAAGAAGGATGGCTTCTAAGGTCATTCAAAGCAGTTTTGAAAAATAATGTTGAGGTACAAGTAGAAACTAGGCGTTTTTTAAGCCTTGAATTGGACGAAGTTGGCGCTATTGAATATTCAGTTACACCGCTTGCTAAAGATGCAGAGATCACTTTTGAACCGTATCTTGATGCAGGTATTCACAACGAAGACTCTAACTGGGCAGATAAATTTTGGAATATTTTAAGTATTGAAAATCAAGCTGAACAAGCATTCATAAAAGCGCATACCATGAAAACAAATTTTCATACATGTACTTTTATGCAATCGTTTTGTTATTTGAATAATAAAGCTCTGCTTCTTCAACCAGAAATAACTAAAACCGATTGCAAATTTGCATTCAGATACCATCAAAAAGTAGAAAAAGGAGAAACTTTTACCATCCACAAATTTGGAGGCTATACGGTTGATAGATATCATGATAAAGATAAACTGGTAGAAGCTGCAAAAGCTGTTCTTAAAAAGGCTTCTGATGTTGGATTTGATCAATTGCTTGAAAAACAAAAAGAGGTTTGGGCAGCCATATGGCAAATGGCAGATATTACCATACATGGTGATGTAGAAGCTCAACAAGGTATTCGTTTTAATATTTTTCAGTTAAATCAAACATATTTGGGCAAGGATGCCAGGCTGAATATTGGGCCTAAAGGATTTACCGGAGAAAAATATGGAGGAAGTACCTATTGGGATACAGAAGCCTATTGCATCCCTTTCTATATGGCTACAAAAGATCAGCATGTAGCAAGAAATTTGTTGGAATACAGATATAATCAT
>JAGQYU010000097.1:2036-3584 GCA_020435885.1 Flavobacteriaceae bacterium | reverse complement strand
TATCCTATGGTTACTATGAATGGTGAAGAATGCCACAATGAGTGGGAAATTACTTTTGAAGAAATTCACCGAAACGGTGCTATAGCTTTTGCTATTTATAACTATTATAGATATACGGGAGATTACAGCTACATCCCTGAAAAAGGATTGGAAGTGCTCATAGGCATTGCTCGTTTTTGGCATCAGAGAGCTACCTACTCCACTAATCAGAGGAAGTATGTAATACTTGGGGTTACAGGGCCAAATGAGTACGAAAATAACGTAAACAATAACTGGTATACTAATTATTTGGCTCACTGGTGTATTAAGTATGCGATAGAAAATATTGAAAAAGTAGAATCTGAATATACTCAGGACTTCACACGGGTAATGCACAAAGCGAGGCTTTCTGAAGCGGAACTTTTGCAGTGGAAAGAGGTTGCTGATAATATGTATTTCCCTTATAGTGAGGAGCATGAAGTATATTTACAGCAGGATGGATTTTTAGATAAAGAGTTACTAACTGTAGATAAATTAGACAAATCTCAACGTCCAATTAATCAACATTGGTCTTGGGATAGAATTCTTCGTTCTCCATACATCAAACAAGCAGATACATTGCAAGGATTCTATTTCTTTGAGGATCATTTTTCTACGGATGAACTAGAGCGTCATTATGATTTTTATGAACCCTATACTGTACATGAAAGTTCTTTATCACCTTGTGTACATAGCATACAAGCAGCTAAATTAGGAAGAATGGAACACGCCTATACTTTCTATTTGCGTACTTCAAGACTAGATTTAGATGATTACAATAAAGAGGTGCATGAAGGTCTGCACATTACTTCTATGGCCGGCACATGGATGAGCATTGTTGAAGGTTTTGGTGGAATGCGAGTTGTAAACAATAAACTTTCATTCAGTCCAAAAATCCCTGAACAATGGCAAGGTTATTCTTTCAAGATCAATTTTAGAGGTCAGATTTTAAAGATCAACGTACAGCAGACCGGGACTAAATTCTTCCTGGAAGGCGATAAAGAATTAGATGTTCTTATAAACGGAAAGGAAATTAAAATTGCTCCTGAAGCTGAATTAACAATCTAAAACAATGAAGAGAATACTATTTATAACATTACTGATATTTTTTGAAGTAAACATACATGCCCAGATTGAAAGGGTAGAACCGCCTAACTGGTGGGTAGGGTTTAAAGATACATCACTTCAATTATTGGTAAAAGGTAACGGAATAGGCAATGCAATTCCCCATATTGATTATGATGGTATAACTATTCAAAAAGTTTCTAAAGCTAAAAGCCCTAATTATTTGTTTATTGATCTTCTAATTGATAAAGGCACAAAGCCTGGTAAATTTGTTATAAAGTTTGATCTTAAGAAAAAAAGAACCTTAAAGTACGAATATGAACTAAAACAAAGGCTTTTAAGTGCTGAAGAATATGTAGGGTTTGATAGTTCGGATGTTATTTATCTAATCACTCCAGATCGTTTTGCCAATGGCAATCCATCTAATGATATTAATAAAAATCTCAAAGAGGAAACGATTAATAG
>JAGQYU010000097.1:0-1963 GCA_020435885.1 Flavobacteriaceae bacterium | reverse complement strand
ACATGGGCTTTACGGCAGTTTGGCCAACGCCTTTGCTTATGAATGATATGCCTAATTCTTCATATCACGGCTATGCTATTACAGATTTTTATGAAGTAGATCCTCGTTTTGGAACATTGGATGAATATATTGAATTATCATCTAAACTAAAACAACAAGGTTTAAAACTTATCATGGATATGGTGGCAAACCATTGTGGTAGTGAACATTGGTGGATGAAAGATCTACCTTTTGATGATTGGCTGAACTATCAAAAATTAAATAGCTCCCAAAAAAAATTGATCACCTCTAACCACAGAAGAACTACCAATCAAGATTTGTATGCTTCAAAAAAAGATAGTGAATTGATGACTCAAGGTTGGTTTGTTTCGGCAATGCCGGATTTAAATCAAAGAAATCCTTTTATGGCTAACTATCTGATTCAGAATAGTATTTGGTGGATCGAAACGTTACAGTTAGGTGGTATTCGCCAAGATACGTATCCGTATCCTGATAAAGATTTCATGTCTGATTGGGCAGGTGTTATCATGAATGAATATCCAAATTTTAATATAGTAGGAGAGGAGTGGAGTTACAATCCTCTTTTGGTTGGTTATTGGCAACAAGGAACGCATAATAAAGATGGTTATGTGTCTAACCTTAAAACTACTATGGATTTTCCTATGCAACAAGGGGTTGTTGATGCATTGAATGAACCTGAAAGTTGGGCTACAGGCCTTGTTAAAATTTATGAGGGATTGGCGAATGATTTTTATTATCCAAACCCGGAATCGATACTTATTTTTGGTGATAACCATGATATGGATAGAGTGTATACACAGCTAAAAAAAGATTTGACCAATATGCAAATGGCCATGAGTTTTTATTTGTTGGCACCTAGAATTCCACAGGTTTATTACGGAACAGAAATTTTGAAAGAGAATTCTGCTAAAAGAGGAGATCATGGATTGATACGTAGCGATTTCCCTGGAGGCTGGGCTGATGATGCCATAAATGGATTTACAGGAGAAGGGTTGTCTAATGAGCAATTGCAGATGCAGAGTTTTCTTCGTAAGTTATTGAATTACAGAAAAAATAGTGAAGCAATTCATCATGGAAAAACCATTCATTTTGCACCTCAAAACGGAATTTATCTTCTTTCTAGATTTACTGAAAATGAACAAGTTATACTTTTTTTAAATAAAAATGAAAATCCGGCTGAACTTGATTTGAACAGGTTTGAAGAGTTAGGTTTATCAGGCAAAAAACTTTTAAATATTATTACTAACGATGAATTGATTTGGAATGATAAATTAACATTTACCCAAAGAGGAGCAGTTTTGTTGACTACAAAAACAAAGTAAGGTTATGCAAAAATTAAGTTACATATTGTTATTGTTGTTATTGACTTTTTCATGTAAAAAGGAAAAGGCAAAAGAAGCTGAAGTAGAAAAAAAAGATCCGATGGGTGCTGCTTTGGTCGAGGATGCTGTATTAGAAGGTGGAAAGTTAATCAGAATTGACAGTTTCCCAACTGAATTGGTAACGCCTAGAACTGTTGATGTTTGGCTTCCTGATGGGTATTCTGAAGAGAAAAAATATGCAGTATTGTATATGCATGATGGCCAAAATCTGTTCGATGCAACTAAAACATGGAATAAACAAGAGTGGAAAGTTGATGAAATTATTTCTGATCTTATCAAAAAAGATACTATTAGAGATGTACTAGTGGTAGCTGTTTGGAATAATTCAGATACTCGTTGGCAAGATTACTTTCCACAAAAAGCATTTAGTTATTTGTCTGAAAAGGATAGTATAATGATAGTTGAGGATGCTAAAAAGAACAATTTTGATACAAATTTAATGGCAGATAATTATTTGAAATTCTTGGTAGAAGAGGTAAAACCTTATATTGATAACCAATATGCCACACTAACCGATTATAAGAACACTTTTGTTGCGGGTTCTAGTATGGGAGGGTTGA
>JAGQYU010000096.1:2164-8695 GCA_020435885.1 Flavobacteriaceae bacterium | reverse complement strand
TTATCTCAACAAAAAAATGGTTATATAATTGATGTAAGAGAGGCTCAACGATATAATGGTGAAAATGAGCCATTTGACCCAATTGCTGGGCATATACCCGATGCACGTAATATTCCTTTTTCTGAAAATTTAACTGATAACGGACTATTTCTTTCACAAGAAACTCTACAAAAAAAGTATGCGCCCATATTTGAAAAATATAAACCTGAAGAAATTGTAGTTCACTGTGGTTCAGGTGTTACAGCATGTCATACCTTGCTTGCCATAAACTATGCAGGTTTTGAGATACCAAATTTATATGTAGGCTCGTGGAGTGAGTGGTGTAGAAATAGCAAAGAAATGATCACTAAGTGATTTTTATTTTCCGCCATTAGCCTGTAGATCAGCAATACACTGGCTGTCCAGTTGCGGTACTGTACCCCCATTAACAATGTTAGTGATATTGGTTCCTCCTTCAGCAGACCAATACATCAAACATCTTTCAACATCACAATGTTTTTCGTGTTCTGTATCTTCATGGTTCTCAACCATAGGGGTTCCTAAATTTGTCAATCCCAGTAAATGGCAAAATTCATGCTCTAAAATGGTTGTTTCCAATACACTTCTGCTAGGCTCATTAGGGCTATCGCTAAATGCTTTCAATGTATTTTCAAATACAACCATTGATGTATTTCTGTAAGCTGTACCCAACACTTTACTATTATTAGTATCCTTTGAAGATTTGGCATCAGCAAAGAAAGTCCAAACTGCAATTTGATTGGCAGTATTATAGACGGTTCTATGTTCGTCTTCCAAAGCAGCAATCTCTTCCGTTGTATAGGTAGTGCTGCCCGGTGCCGGAATAGAGCGTTTTTCTATAACTATACCATTGGGTTTATAAAGTCTTGCTTGTAAAAAACTTTTCAAGTTATTGACAGCTTGGTCTGTAGGAGCATTACCTTCTACATAAACCAACTCTATATAAAGACTCGTAAATTTATTATCAGACAACAGGTCGTTAGCAGAACTTCCTGTTACTTGTTTATTAGCTAAAATACTGGATGATTGTCCATTAGGATTGTCTTCTGAACATGCTGTAAGTAAAAGGACAATAACAGTGCTAAAAATTAGGAGTATTTTTTTCATATGTATATAAACTACCTTTTGTGAAAATTAGTATATTTTTGAATGTTATTTTATGTTTTCTTTTGATTAAAAAACGAAACTATAAAATACAACAGATTATTTCCAAAAGAATATGAAGCAAGGAGAATTAAAAGTCTTTCTAAACGAAAAAGTAATACAGTATAACAACCCTAAGTTTATTGATACTGACCCTATCCAAGTCCCACATAACTTTTCTAAAAAAGAAGATATAGAAATTTCCGCTTTTTTAACGGCATCCATTGCTTGGGGAAATCGAAAACTGATCATTAACAATGCTCACAAACTGATAAATTTGCTAGACAATGCTCCTTATGATTTTGTTTTGAATCACACAGAAAATGACCTTGACGGATTCTCAAACTTTGTACATAGAACTTTCAACTATGCTGATCTTACTTATTTTCTAAAAGCCTTGCAAAACATTTATAAAAATCACGGTGGTTTAGAAACCGTTTTTGCTAACTATGCTGAAAAAGATTCGCTACAAATGGCAATTCATCAATTTAAAAAAGTTTTTTTTGAAATAGAACATCTGCCAAGAACAGCCAAACATGTTTCCGACCCTTTAAAAGGTTCTGCAGCTAAGCGGATAAATATGTTCTTGCGTTGGATGGTCAGAGATGATACTGCCGGAGTAGATTTTGGTATCTGGAAATCCATAAAACCATCTCAACTTTCTTGCCCGTTGGATGTCCATTCCGGAAATGTAGCTCGCAAATTAGGTTTGCTAACAAGAAAACAAAATGATGCAAAAGCATTGCAAGAATTAGACACTAACCTAAGAAAATTAGACCCAGTTGATCCTGTAAAATATGATTTTGCTTTGTTTGGGTTGGGAGTTTTTGAAAAGTTTTAGTTTCAATACATTAATTGGCTACCTTTGCACTCTTAAAAGAATTGAATGAGACTCCACAGAAATTTGGTATTAGCCGTTATAGACTCTTTGAATTACATTTTTAATGATGGACAGTATGCCGATAAAGTTGTTGAAAGAACGCTAAAAAGAGACAGCCGCTGGGGTGTCAGAGATAGAAAATTCATTGCCGAAACTGTGTATGACTGCGTACGATGGAAGCGCTTATATAACGAAATTGCGGGTACTAAAAATCATTTTACTAATGAAAATCTGTGGAAAATATTTGCAGTTTGGGCTACACTAAAAGGTATTTCCCTACCCGACTGGAAGCAGTTTGATGGTACTCCCGTAAGGCGTATCAAAGGAAAGTTTGATGAACTACAAAATCAACGCGTTTACAAAGAATCTATCCCTGATTGGCTTGATTCTTTAGGAGAAAAAGAACTGGGCAGTCAATGGCCTAAAGAGTTACATGCTTTAAACCAACAAGCAGAAGTTATTTTACGGGTTAATACATTAAAAACCAATAAAATAGAATTGCAAAAAACACTTTCTTCAGAAAGCATAGAAACTTTTCCATTGGCCAATTATCCAAATGCATTGCAATTAACAGAGCGTAAAAATATTTTTACTACCAGTGCTTTTAAAAATGGCTTTTTTGAGGTTCAAGATGCTTCTTCTCAATTAGTTGCAGCGTTTTTAGATGTAAAACCCGGGATGCGTGTTGTAGATGCCTGTGCCGGAGCCGGAGGAAAAACGTTGCACATAGCCTCCTTAATGGAAAATAAAGGGCAGATCATTGCACTGGACATCTATGCCAACAAACTGGCTGAGCTAAAAAAGCGAGCTAAAAGAAATAGCGCTCACAATATTGAAACCCGACATATAGATTCTACAAAGGTTACCAAAAAATTACATGATTCAGCCGATAGGGTCTTGATAGATGCTCCTTGTAGTGGCTTAGGTGTATTAAAAAGAAACCCGGATGCTAAATGGAAACTGGAACCTGAATTTATTGAAAAACTTCAGCAGACCCAAGCTGAAATTCTACATGATTATTCTAAAATAGTAAAGAAAGGTGGTAAATTAGTGTATGCCACTTGTTCAATTTTACCTTCAGAAAACGAAAAACAAGTTGAAAATTTTTTAAAGAATCATAAAGAGTTTACCTTTATAGAAGAAAAAAAGATACTACCATCAGTAAGTGGTTATGATGGTTTTTATATGGCTTTACTAGAAAAAATTGATTAATATGAAAATAAAATTACTAATCACATTTCTCCTTATTTCTACAAATTTAATTTTTGCGCAAGAATCATACTACAATGGTATTGATTTTTCACAAAATGGGCAGACCTTATATACAGCATTGCAAAACAAAATATCAAATTACAATACAGCTTTTACATACGGCGACAACAGAGATACCATGAAAACCACTGATGATGAAGATTTTAATGATGCAGATAATAATGATACTAGTACTACTGTTTGGCTGATTTATGGATATAATGATACGGATGCCAGTTGTATTAATGACAGAACACGTAATGAAAACCTTTTTGGAGGTAGTAATTGCGAATATAACAGAGAACACGTTTTTGCCCGTTCTTTAGCAGTTCCAGAAATGGGAGATACCAGTAATAGCAATACAGGGATTGTTGCTGACCCTCACAACATAAGACCTTCAGATGTTCAATTCAATAATCAACGTGGAAGTCTAAAATTTGCCACAGGTTCAGGAAATGCAGGTCCAAGTAATGGAGGGTGGTACCCTGGTGATGAATGGAAAGGTGATGTTGCCAGAATGATGATGTATATGTATACTCGCTATGATGATCAATGTAAACCTGAATATGTAGGTATTGGTGCTCTACAAGGAACTACCGAGATGCTTCAATTATTCCTTCAATGGAATGTAGATGACCCCGTTTCTGCATTTGAATATCAAAGAAATCAATATTTAGAAACTGCTTATGGCAATAGAAATCCTTTTATTGATAACCCGTATTTAGCCACTAAAATTTGGGGAGGTACTGCAGCAGAAGATAAATGGGGAACATTGGGTATTGATGAAATAGCAGCAACTAATTTCAGTATGTTTCCTAACCCATCTTCTACGCATTCTGTAACCATACAATCCGGTAATTACTCAATTTCTGATGTAGCATTGTACAATGTTTTTGGGCAAAAAATCCTTCAAAAGAAATATACGGAAAATAACAATCAGGTAACTTTAGACAATTTACAATCAGGTTTTTACGTTGTAAAGGTACATTCCGAAAGCGGCATTGCAAGTAGGAAGCTAGTTGTTAAATAGTTACATATTATGAAGTTGAATAAAACACTGATAATCTTTTTAATAGGTTTTATCGTTTCTACAACATCTTTCTCACAAAATTACACTGAGAAAGATACATTGACTGTTGATGATTTCCATTTTACTGTAGAAAGAACTTTTGTAAACAAATCTATGTGGAGTATTCCTTATCGGTATCAGGAAGAGGGTTTAGAATGTTTAACCGTAAAATTAACTATTGAAACGCTAAACCCAAAAGTAAAATCGATAGATCCTAATGTAATATGCTTGGTTGATGATAATAATAAACTCCGTATAAGGCCTAGCGGTATTTTCTACTTTAAAAAAGATAAGAGAGTTTACCTAAAATCAAAACCTGTTAATACTAATTACGATTCCTACAAAGAATTCAGCTTAAAGGATTATACTGATTTTGAAGCCGAAATTTATAAAACCAATATGCTTGGCCTAAGAAAGAAAAAAATTAAAGAAAGTGTTCAACAGTTAAAAGAAATACCCTTTAAAATAAAAAAGATAACCTATTACTTAGATTTTCCTGTAAAAGAAGGATACACAAACGGTAAATTATTCTTTAAGGATAAAGAGATTATTGTCCATTAAAGTTAATCATCCAAGTGATAGATTTCCCTAATGCCCTCAAGCATTCTTTCAAAGTTCATATCAAGATCTATTAGTTTACCCGAATGTATATCGAATACCCAACCATGTATTTTTAAATTCCGTGTTCGATACGCTGTTTGAACCTCTGCTGTTTTTAAAATATTAATACACTGTTCCTGTACATTCAGCTCTACCAATCTATTATATTTTTCATCTTCATCCTTAATAGCATTCAATTCTTTTTTATGAATTCTGTACACATCACGTATGTTTCGTAACCATGGATTCAGAATACCTAGATCAACTGATTGCATAGCCGCCTTTACCCCACCGCAATAATAATGCCCGCAAACAACAATATGATTTACTTTTAAATGCACCACGGCATAATTGATAACTGACATGGAATTCAAATCTGTGTTAGGTACCATATTGGCAATATTTCTATGTACAAAAACCTCACCAGGATCCATACCCATTAATTCTTCGGCAGTAACACGGCTATCTGAACAGCCTATATAAAGTACATCAGGGTTTTGCCCTTTGGAAAGATTTTTAAAGTAATTCTTATCCAATTCCAGTTTGCTCTTAACCCATTGTTTATTGTTCTCAAAAATATGCTGTAGGTCCATTTTCTAAATTTTAAACCAAAATACTTAAAAACTTCGATAACTTTAGCATTAAATTCGGTATTTATGGATACTTCCTTTGTAGATTTTTTATCTGAAAAATTGCATACAACTATCAAATCATATCAACCGATTTCAGGTGGTGATATTTCAAATGCTTATTTGATAGAAACTTCTTTGGAAAGATTTTTCTTAAAACTCAACAAGAATCCAAATGCCTTAGATATTTTTACAGCAGAAAAGAAAGGGCTTGAAACTATTGCTGCTACCAGAACCATTAAAACTCCCAACGCAATTGATATTGGAAAATACAATGAACATGCCTTTCTAATATTAGAGTATATCGAAACTAAAAATCCCTCTGATAGAGAGATGGAAAGTTTTGGTTTTCAGTTAGCTGAATTGCACAATTCACAATCTGAAAATTATGTTGGTTTTCCTGAAGATAATTTTATAGGCCGTCTACATCAATCTAATAAACAACACAAAACATGGATTGATTTTTACATAGAAGAGCGTTTACAACCTCAATTTGATATGGCTCTTAAACAAGGCTTTCTAAATTCCAAAGAAATACCTTCAAAAGAACATTTACATTCAAACTTAAAAACATTTTTCAATACGATAAATCCATCGCTTTTGCATGGCGATCTTTGGAATGGCAACTATTTGATCTCCAGCAACGGAGAAGTATATTTGATCGATCCAGCCACGTATTATGGCCATCATGAAGTAGATATCGCCATGAGTAAATTATTTGGCGGTTTTTCAAATTCTTTCTACAATGCCTATCAGCAAGTCATTCCTTTTGATAAAAATACGAATAGCCGAATTGAATTGTATCAATTATATTATCTGTTAGTTCATTTAAATATGTTTGGAAATTCCTATTACAGTTCTGTAAAACGTATTTTGAGTAACTATTTCGGCTAAGATACTAACACCCTGTTGTTAAAAACAATTCTCAAAACCATATTTTG
>JAGQYU010000096.1:1439-2060 GCA_020435885.1 Flavobacteriaceae bacterium | reverse complement strand
AAAGGTATTTGCCGTTCAGTCAAATAACAAATTCTCTCAACTTGATATTGAAAAATTAATGTGGCTTTTCGGCAACCAACCTCAATTAAATATGGCGTCTATCGACGCTTTTTTTGTTGGTCCGCGTGCCGCCATGATTACTCCTTGGAGTACGAATGCTGTGGAAATCACCCAAAATATGGGTATAGAAGGTATTATCCGCATTGAAGGATTTGAAGCTGTTGCTGAAGATTTTAAGGATTATGATCCTATGCTTTCGCAGAAATATAAGGTGCTACATCAACATATTTATACTATCAATATTCAGCCGGAGCCTATTAAAGAAATTGATGACATTGCCGCATATAATGAAGTTGAAGGGCTTGCATTAAGTACCGAAGAAATAGAATATTTAAATGATCTTTCTGTAAAACTTAACAGAAAACTAACTGATTCCGAGGTATATGGATTCGCTCAGATCAATTCTGAGCACTGCCGCCATAAAATTTTCAATGGCACTTTTGTGATTGATGGTAAAGAAATGCCTTCGTCACTTTTTAAATTAATCAAGAAGACTTCTGAAGCCAATCCAAATGAAATTGTTTCGGCATATAAAGACAATGTAGCCTTTATACAAGGGCC
>JAGQYU010000096.1:0-1358 GCA_020435885.1 Flavobacteriaceae bacterium | reverse complement strand
ATTTCGCTTAAAGCAGAAACACATAACTTTCCTACAACTGTTGAGCCTTTTAACGGAGCTGCAACAGGTTCAGGTGGAGAAATACGTGATCGTTTAGCGGGTGGGCAAGGCTCAATTCCATTGGCTGGAACTGCCGTTTATATGACTTCATATTCAAGATTGAATGAAAGTCGTCCTTGGGAAAAAGGAATGGCAGAACGTAAATGGTTATACCAAACTCCTTTAGATATTTTAATAAAAGCCTCAAATGGAGCTTCAGACTTTGGAAACAAATTTGGACAACCACTAATTGCCGGTTCTTTACTGACATTTGAGCATGAAGAAGATGCTCGTAAATTAGGTTTTGACAAAGTAATTATGATGGCTGGGGGTGTGGGCTATGGCAAAAAGACGCAAGCAAAAAAACAAACGCCTACTAAAGGTGATGATATCGTTATTCTTGGAGGCGAAAATTACCGGATTGGTATGGGAGGAGCTGCCGTTTCATCTGCCGATACGGGTGAATTCCACTCAGGTATTGAACTGAATGCTGTTCAACGGTCAAATCCTGAAATGCAAAAACGTGCCGCCAACGCTATACGAGGCATGGTAGAAAGTGATGATAATCCTATCATTTCTATTCACGATCATGGTGCAGGTGGGCATTTGAATTGCCTTTCGGAACTAGTAGAAGAAACCGGAGGTATCATCAATCTTGATAAACTCCCTGTGGGCGATCCAACGCTTTCTGCTAAGGAAATCATCGGAAACGAATCACAAGAGCGCATGGGGCTTGTTATTCATGAAAAAGATACAGCTCTGTTGCAACGCATTGCAGACAGAGAACGCTCACCTATGTATAGAGTAGGTAAAGTTACTGATGACCATAGATTTACGTTTAAGTCAGAAAAAACTAGTGCAACACCTATGGATTTGGCACTTACCGATATGTTTGGAAGCTCGCCAAAAACTATTATGAATGATAAGAAAGTTGCCAGAAACTATAAAGAACTTTCTTATACAATTTCAGAAATACCTACCTATCTTAACAATGTACTAAGACTGGAAGCTGTTGCTTGTAAAGACTGGTTAACCAATAAAGTTGACCGTTGTGTAGGCGGATTGGTAGCAAAACAACAATGCACAGGCCCTTTACAGTTACCATTGAACAATGTTGCAGTTATGGCGCTCGATTATCAGGGGAAAGAAGGTGTGGCTACCAGTATTGGCCACTCACCCGTATCGGCTATTATTGACCCTATTGCGGGTAGTAGGAATAGCATTGCCGAGGCGCTAACAAATATCATTTGGGCACCTGTTAAAAATGGTTTATCGGGTATTTCCCTTTCAGCTAACTGGATGTGGCCTTGCAGAAACGA
>JAGQYU010000095.1 GCA_020435885.1 Flavobacteriaceae bacterium | reverse complement strand
TGAAGATCAAACTGTTTACAATGACCAGTAAACGACTGGATGAGATTATCGCTACAGAAGAGTTTCATAAAGATACGCTAAGTACAAGTGAACTGCTTTCTAAAGAACTAGAAAAACTTGAAGAAAAGTTTGAAATAGATTTAGATAATGATCTGTTAATGAGCGATGAACTGGATGATATATCATATAAACAAGATGCCTCTAAAAGTCAGCTGATATTATATGACGATGCCGAAAAAAACATCATAGAAACACTAGAATTAGATGATGATAGAGCTGAGTTAACTGATAAAAAAAGATTAGTTCTAAACAAAATATATAATTGGCTTCCGTTGGAGACTTCTAATGTTTTAGACCTTTTCGTATTTGGTAAATTAACCTATGATGAAATAGCTTTGGTTAAGGGTATTAGTCCTGATGAAGTTAAAGAAACTATTAGATCTATAAGTAAGAATTTTAGAAAAAACCTGAATTAAACTACACCTTTGGGTATTAGATGGAATCCAATTTTTTTAATAACATTTTCAACTAAAGTAACTGAGATTAATTTGTCTGAAAATACAGTTAGTTCTTTTGGATAAATATCTTCATGTATTTCTACATTTTTAATTCCATCAATACTTAGTAAACTATTCTTAATCAATAAAAGATCATCAGGGAATTTAGCATCTGTTCCGAAAACCTTGCCGGTTTTTCCCGGAATTATATTTTCCGTAAACAAGCTCATGATAAATGATTTAATAAAACAAAAACTACATTAATATCATAAAAATACTATAAGAACTCATGTTTTCAACTGATTATTATCATTGCATTTTATTAATACAAGTTCTATCTTCAAAAGATTAATTATTAACCTTTTGTTTATGAGAACGTTACACAAATCATTCATTTTAAATTACACAAAAAGGTTCTTATTACTATCAGTTTTGCTTCTTATAACAAGTTTTACTACAAATGTAAAGGAAGAGAATGATACGCAATCAACAGCAACTTATTTTAAAGATGCTCTTTGGCAGGTAAAAGCTGTACATCCTGAAGGATATTTTTTAGATGTTAGAGCCGTAGATGTCTATGGAAATGCTTTTGAAGTAAAAGCTTTACAAGACACTGATCAGAAAAGTTTTATGGATGTAATAGCCATTGTAGAAAATAAAATGATTCCTATTAAAATTCTGATCAACGATGGTAAGTTTGCTCCTGTCAAAGCAATTTCAGATGATGGTACTACATTTACCATAAAAGCTATTACAAAGACCGGTGATAGAATTAATCTAAAAGGAGTAAGACGATCAGGAAATATTGTTCATATAAGAGCTGTTAACTTGAATGGATCACATTACAGTATCAAAGCTATATCACCAAATGGCGAGATCAATGATGTTAGAGGAGTAAAAATTTCTGGCAAAGATCTTGAATATTCAGCAAAAGGAATTAATGTATATGCCCATGTAAAAGCAATGCCTCAAACAGGAGATATAGGCGATAATTTTTTATGGCATATTGTAGGGGTTGATCCTAATGGCTATTTGATAAATATAAACGCTTATGATAGCAAAGGCAATAGTTACTCTATAAAAGCAATTCAAGACTCCGATCAGCGTAGTTTATTAGATGTAAAAGTATTTTATAATGAGAATGAACAGTTATCGGTAAAACTCATTCTTACAAATGATAAATTGATTCCGATAAAAGCTATCGGAGAAAAAGGAGAACTTTTTGATATTATGGCAACTTTACAAAATGGTGAGAAAATGCGGATTTTTGGCCAAAAAGTAAGTGGAAATATTATTCCATTACATATTTATAATGCTAAAAACGAAATAGTTTACCAAATAAAAGCTATTTCTCCTGAAGGAGAATTAAATGATGTAAAAGGAGTAAAAATTTTAAGGCAACCGTTAGAAATGGATTTAAATGGTGTATCTGTTTATGCCCATGTAAAAGCACTTTCGCCTTCAACCAATTAAAATAATTGTCACATATAAATCCTAAAGCAGTAACTTAAGACTAAGAAAGTTGCTGCTTTTCTTTTAGTACTATTTACTAGTCTTTAATATTTAGCTATTAATTATCAATTTATTAAAGTAGAATATGATGATTGAGTAGTATAATTTTCTATTTTTAAAAAAAATTAATTCAAATGAAACTTTTAACAACAACCATTCTATTCGTTTTATCAACTTATGTAGGCCTTTATGCTCAGCAACAACCTAAAATTGTAATTGATATCCCGTCACAACAAAAACCATGGAATACATTAGATTGGAACAATAATGCTAACAAATTCCAATTTGCTATTGTGACCGATAGAACAGGTGGTCACCGAGAAGGTATCTTTGAAAAAGGTGTGGATAAGCTCAATCTATTACAACCAGAATTTGTGATGAGTGTTGGCGATCTAATTGAAGGTTACACTAAAGATACTACACGTTTAAATGCTGAATGGCAAGAATTTAACGGTTTTATAAAAAAATTACAAATGCCTTTTTTCTATGTTCCGGGCAACCATGATATTACCAATGATGTAATGGAACAAAAATGGAAAGAATTGTTTGGAGTAACCTACTATCATTTTGTGTATAATGATGTGCTTTTTCTGTGTTTGAATTCTGAAGATTCGTATAGAGGTGCCGGAAATGGTATGATAGGCGATGAGCAATACAATTATATTGAAAAGACCTTAAAAGAGAACAGTAATGTACGTTGGACATTGGTCTTTCTACATCAGCCATTATGGGTACAAGATGATACAAAACGCTGGAAAGACGTAGAGAAGTTGTTAGAAAACAGGCCTCATAATGTATTTGCAGGCCATTACCATAGGTATTGGAAAACTGAACGCAACAATGGAAAGTACATAGCGTTGGCCACCACTGGTGGTGCTAGTAAAATGAGAGGAACTGCTTATGGCGAGTTTGATCATGTGGCATGGGTTACTATGATGGATAACGGTCCGCTAATTACAAATTTATTATTAGACGGTATTTGGGATGAAAATATAGTTACAGAAGATGTGGTTGAATTGGTTAGAAATCATCCATACCCGGTTACCATAGAGCCTCTTTATGTTGAAAACAGTGCATTTGAACAACTTACAACTCCCGTTAGGATAAAAAATGACAGTGATTATAAAATGCATGTTAAAATAGATGGATTGATACATCCGGAAGTTTTTTATGCTATGTCCAAAAGTGAAATTACTGTTGAGCCTAATGATGTGGCTATTTTAGACCTTACTATTCAAAACCCTAAAGGGATTGATATCAGTAAGAACCCTATTTATTTGCAAACGGAAGTTACTTACGATTATCATGATACTGACCTGGTTTTGAATAATATGCTTCCTTTTGCAGTCTTTCCTAAGTTTACGGTTTCTAAAGCCTCTAAGAAAGTAAAAGTTGACGGTAATTTAAAAGAGTGGGAAAAGGCTAATTGGAATACTATTGAAGATTTTAAAGGAAGTCCGTTTGATTATAGCGGAAAAGATGATTTAGAAGCCTCTTTTACAACTTATTATGATGATGAGAACCTTTATATTGCTGTAAAAGTTAAAGATAACGATATTTTTATTGATGAAAAATCATCGTTGTGGCAACAGGATGCTATTGTTATCGGTTTAGATTCGCGTCCTAAGCATATCAGCCAACTGAACGATGGAGAGGGTAGAGGGCAAGATTGGATGGTCTATTTCAGAAGTTTTAAAGAAAAAGATGCTGTCTATCACCCGGAGGCTTTACCAGAAGGCATAGAAAGTGCTTATAAAATTGATAACAATACTATAACTATGGAGTTAGCAGTTCCTATGAATTATCTGGATTCCAAACAGTTAAGCGCTTGGCAATATGTCCGATTAGGTGTTGGTTATTATGATATGGATAAAGACCAGAAGAAGACAACACATTTTTGGTATCCTTCATGGGATGACACAAAAAACATTCCCGGTTCCGGAATGATTTTCAAAAAGTAAAATGTGTATTTTTTTTTTTGGAATTGATTATTAAGTTATTTTTGTCGTTATGACAAAAAGAAAATATACCATAGCAGTTGTTCAGCTTAATCTTAATGATATTGCTGAAAATAATTTAAAAAAATGCACTGAATGGGTAAAGAAAGCCGCCTCAAAAGGTGCGGAAGTTATTTGCCTTCCGGAACTATACAGTAGCCATTATTTCTGCCAAAGCGAAGATGTTGCCAATTTTGAATTAGCAGAGCCTTTATATGGAGTCTCTTTTAAAGCTTTCAGTAAGTTAGCAAAAGAACTGGGAGTTGTTATTATTGTTCCTTTTTTTGAAAAAAGAATGGCAGGTATTTATCACAACAGTGCCTACATTATAAATTCTGATGGTACTGAAGCAGGACTTTACAGAAAAATGCACATACCCGATGATCCTCACTTTTATGAAAAGTTCTATTTTACCCCGGGTGATTTAGGCTTCAAATCCATTAAGACCGATAAAGGAAATATTGGTACTTTAATTTGTTGGGATCAATGGTATCCTGAAG
>JAGQYU010000013.1:2753-20137 GCA_020435885.1 Flavobacteriaceae bacterium | reverse complement strand
TCATATCTTGATTTATATTCATACAAAAACACATCAAAAAAATATTATAATATTAATAATCAATATTTTAATAATTATAAATACTTATTTATATAATAATGGTTATATATAAAAACACTACATTAGTATGATTTTGAACTTTATTATTTGTATTGATTTAAAAGATGTTAATAATTGTTAGGTCACATATTTATACCTCTAAATACTTTTATCTTATATAAGAAAACCTTTTTCCAACCCATGAAAAGAATAGTATCAATACTTTTTTTTGTGTTTTTACACTTACTACTTAATGCACAAGTAAAAGAAATTGGATTACCTTATATAAAGAATTATACTAAGATTGAATACCAAAGTGGTACTCAAAACTGGGATATTGATCAGGATAAAAATGGTAATGTTTATTTTGCAAATAATAATGGTCTGCTTCAATTTGATGGTTCTACATGGAAAACATATACTATTCAGAGTTCTTCCAATATAAGAAGTGTAAAGGTTGACAGTATTACTAACAGAGTATATATAGGGGCATACAATGATTTTGGTTATTTTGAGTCAGATGAAAAAGGTGAATTAACATACGTTTCTTTAATTGATAAAATACCTGATGAAAAATTCAAAACATCTGATTATATATGGAAAATTCATCTTTTTAAGGGTGAAGTTATATTTCAATCTTTTGGTTCTGCCTATATTTTTAAAAATGACACTATACAAATTTTACCAGCATCAGGTAAATTCCAATTCTCATTTAAAGTAAATGATCATCTTTACTTTCAGGATACTACAAAAGGACTTTTAGAGTATAATAATGGTTCATTAACTCTATTAGAAGGAACGGAAATATTTAATTCTTCAGAAATATGGGGAGTATTTTCTCTTGAGAAAAATAAATTAATAATAACTACACTTGAAGCTGGTTTATTTATATATGAAAACGGAAAGATCCAACCATGGAATACTGAAGCAAATCAATTTATTAAAAATAATAGCTCTCTTGGAGGTATTACTATAAACAATGACCTTATCGTTCTAAATTCAGTATTAGGAGGTATAATTATATGTAATAAAGAAGGTAAAGTTTTACAACATATAGATTTAGAAAAGGGGTTAAAAAATAACACAGTACTCAGTTCTTTTATAGATAATAACAATAATTTATGGCTAGGACTTGATAATGGCATCTCTTATTTAAATATAAACTCACCTTTTAGCTACTTCAGTTCAAGCCTTCACCTAAGTTCCGTTTATGCAACTACTTTATACAAAGACGTGCTTTATGTAGCTACAAATCAGGGAGTTTTTTATAATAAATTAAATGGAGAATTTAAAGATGGTTCTTTCAACTTGGTAGAAGGAACAAGTTCACAGTCATGGAATATACAGGTAATTGCAGGTGAGTTAATATGTGCCAATAACAAAGGAGTACTTGTAATCAAAGATAATAAAGTTGATAGGATATTAGATCAAGAGGGTTATTTTGGGCTTAAAGAGATTCCTAGTCATCCAAACTATTTTGTAGGGGCCAATTACGGAGGTTTTGCCATTTTTGAAAAGACATTCAAAGGATTAATTTTTAGAAACAGAGTTGAGGGACTTTATAAATCTTCAAAAGATTTTGAACTTGATGATAATTATATGTGGTTAAAAAGAGATCAACTCTTATATCAATTAGAGTTTACCAGTGACCTACAATCTTTTATTATTAAAAATAAAATTGTCAATATAAATGATACTCCCGGAGGGGTCACTACTTTGCAAAAAATAAATAATAAGCTATATTTTATTTCAAACAATCATTTCTATACTTATTCAAGCGAGTTTGATGTTTTTCAAGAAGATTTACATATGAGTAATTTATTTTTAAAAGTTCCTTTGATTAATTCCATTGTTCAAGGTTCCCACAATAATTTATGGTACACATATAATCAATCAGAATCCCTTGGAGTCTTAAAAAAAATTGGAATTAATGATTATAAAAATAGTATTCAACCGTTTTCAAATTTAACAGGTAATTTTGTAACAAACTATTTATCAATTAATTATATTGATAATTATAATGTTTTTATAGGCTTAATCAATGGGCTTGCTCATTATAATCCTAAGTTTACTAGTAGTTACACTAATAAACCAAAAGTTTTTATAAGAAGTTTTTCTTATGAAAATGATACAATTATACAAGGCAACCCTCAACAAAAAGATATTACTATCAAATTACCTTATAAATATAACAATGTAAGATTCACCTTTTCTTCTCCTGAGTTTGAAAATAGTAATAACATACAATATTCTTACCTATTAGAACCTTTTGACAAACAATGGAGCAATTGGTCTAAAGAAGCAATAAAAGAATATACAAATTTAGGAGAATCAAATTATACTATGAAAGTAAAAGTAAAGAATAGCCATGGGATTGAATCCGATCAAACTACATTTACTTTTTCAATATCTCCACCTTGGTACAGGCATTATCTTGCGTATTTAGGATATTTTTTGTTACTGCTTTTAACAACTCATCTTATTAGAATGAGAATTAAAGCTAAAATTAGAAAAAATAAATACTATGAAACTATGGAGCAGCGAAAGATATATCTTGAAAAAGAGTCAAAAATAAAAAGAGAACAATACCAATTAGAAAAAAAGATAGAAAAACTGAATAGAGATAAATTAAAGACTAGAATTTTAGCAAAAGATAAAGAGTTGGTCAGTAACTCATTGCAGGTAGTTAAGAAAAATAAGGTACTCAACAGTATTGTACATAAGCTCAAAGAAATGGATACAAATACTATGAATGAGGATGCAAAGTTGCAATTAAAAATTTTAAAAAATAGTGTAATAAAAGAAATCAATAATAACAGTTGGAAAAATCTAGAAAAACATATTAAAAATGTACATTTTGAATTTTTAAAACGACTTAAAGAAAAATACCCAACTATCTCACAAAGAGAACTTGACCTATCAACTTATTTATTAATGAATATGTCAACTAAAGAAATAGCAGAAGTTATGAATATTTCTAATGGAGGTGTTGAACTAGCCCGTTACAGATTAAGAAAAAAACTTGGGTTAAAAAGAAAAGATAACCTTACAGGTTTTTTGATGAATATTTAAATTTTTCAAACTTATCCTTTAATATTCTAACCTAATCAATTATGTAGAAATTTATAATCAATTTCCTTATTTTTAAATACTTAGATTGTTCTAAATATAGAATTATAGAAGATTGTATAAATTTTTATCACCCAAACTTTTTTATTTAAATATAAAAGCCTTAATCAATAGATTCAAATAGATAAGTTTTAGCTGTATCTAAATTAATTTTTGCTTTTTCGCTCAATCCTTGTTCTAGGTTCCACTGATATCCTTGAACCCCCAATATAAATGCCTTTGGTGAATGCTGATATAACTCTTCTGCTAAGAATAAAACTGTTTGAGGAGCTAACTGATGGGTGCTAAAACTAAACTCATCTGAAGATTCACAAGTTTTAAAATAGAACCCATTATCAATATCTTCTTTAGATGAGTCTATAAAAATTACCTTTTCATAATTACACAATAGCTCTGCATCTTCAACTTGAAGTTGGTACCGATAAGCAATATCGCAATCAATATTTTCAGCTTTTAAATTGTCTAAAAAAGCCCAACCTATACCATCATCTTTTCTTCCTACGTTTCCTATTCCAAAAATTAAAGTCTTATGTTCTCTTTTCATCAATTATATTTCCTTCATTATCATATAACAATACTTCCAAAGGCATTTGCCCCAATGCATGTGTGGCGCAACTCAAACAAGGGTCATATGCCCTAATAGCTACTTCTACTTGATTCATCATGGCTTCTGTTACTTTGGGCTTACCACTAATTTCATTATTTGCCACCCAGCGTACTGCCTGGTTCATTGGTTCGTTGTTATGAGTAGTAGAAACTATCAGGTTACATCTGGTAATTCGATCTTTTTCATCTACTTCATAATGGTGAATTAAAGTACCTCTAGGCGCCTCAATTATTCCTACTCCTTCACTCCTTCTTTCACCTTTACGAACCAGATCATTACTTAAGATATTATCATCTTCCAGTAAATTTTTCATCATTTCAGCACAATATAATATCTCTATCAACCTAGCCCAATGCGTATACATTGTCATATTATTGATCTTTCCGGCTGTAATGGCTTTGAATTCTAACCTCTCTCTTTCTGCCAAAGGTGTTTCAATACCTTCGCAAATATTAATTCTAGCCAGTGGTCCTACTCTATTCCATCCTTTTTCTCTTCCCAAATGTTTTAAGTAGGGAAATTTTAGGTATGACCATTTTTCTACACCTTCATAAAAAAATTGATCATATTCTTCATTCCTGATATCATTGAGTGTAATTTTCCCTTCAGCATCTGTTGCCCGTAAATAACCGTCATATAGTTCTAAAAATCCGTTTTCTTTATTTACCAACCCTAAATGCCCCGAAGGATATGCAGCAAATGAATCTAAAAGCTCTTTATTCTTTTGATGATATTCTTTTATAAGTTCTAGTATTTCTACTGACCAATTTATCATTGTATCAACAGAAGGCAGTTCTTTATTATCTAAAAAATAATTTCGTTCTTTTACAGTAATCTTTTTATGAACACCTCCAGGAGTTGCAGAAATACCATGAATACGTTTGCCGGCCACCAATTTTATGATCTCTTGTCCAAACTTACGCATCAATATTCCTTTTTTGGCTAATGCAGGATATTCCATGGCTACACCCACAACATTTCTTTTCAATGGGTCTGCATCAAACCCAAATAAGAGGTCTGGCGATGCCAAATAAAAAAAGTGCAATGCATGCGATTGAAATACTTGCCCTAAATGCAATAACTTTCTGATCTTTTGGGCGGGTAATGATAGATCTTCAGGGTCTAACCCTACAATTTGATCAATTGCTTTAGCAGCTGCTAAATGATGGCTTACAGGGCATATTCCACATAAACGCTGTACCAATACCGGAGCCTCCCAATAGGGATGCCCCTGAATGAACCGTTCAAAGCCTCTGAATTCAACTATATGAAAAAAAGCGTCTTTTACTTTATTATTCTCATCCAAATGAATTGTAACCTTACCATGCCCCTCAACTCTGGTTACAGGATCTATTACTAATTTTTGTGACATTGATGTATTATTTTTATTAACTTAAATTTTTGAGAGTTAATCATACTTAAACTCATCATGTGTTATAGAAAATTCTTCCCCTAAGAGAATACTTTTTACCACTTTCCAGATATGCTGTGCATTTGGCGGACAACCAGGGATATAGTAGTCTATCTTAACAACCTCATTACAAGGATATACATTGTTCAATAGTTTTGGAATATCCTCATGCCCAGGTATTATATGTGCACCTATTTCGGTTGTGACACCATTTAAATATGCTTCCTCCAAACATTCCTTTAGGGGAACGAAATTTCTCATAGCTGGTATCCCTCCCATAATGGCACATTCTCCAAAAGCAACCAGTATATCACACTTTTTGCGAAATTCTTCCAGTACATGTACATTTTCAGAATTGGCGCATCCTCCCTCTATTAATCCTATATGGCATCTTTTGCTAAATTTTTTTATATCCGTTAGCGGTGATTTGTTAAACTCCGCAATTTCTATAATGTCTAAAAGATCAGTGTCAATATCTAACAACGACATATGACACCCAAAGCATCCTGCAAGAGAAGTTGTAGCTACAATAAATTTTTCATTCTCTTTTTTATGCAGATTATTGTTTACACTGGTTACTTTTGGTAGAATGTTCTTACCTAAAAGATCATATTTACGCTCACCAAAAGGCTGCTCATGAATCATCCCTTTTACCAAAATGGCGCCTACTGGGCATAAGTTCATCGCATGTAATGCTTCAGATTCACTTAATTTTTCTTCTTGTTCATAATCTATATGAACCCTTGTTTTTACACCACGTTGTACGAATGAAAAAACATCTTTACCATCTTTAGTTTTAACTTCCTCAACACATCGCTTACATAAAATACAGCGATTGGATTCCATAATCATCCGTTTAGGGTTAAAATCCACAATCTTATCACTAAATACGTGTGGGTAACGTGTAACAGTTATACCCATATCATACCCAAGATTTTGCATATCACAGTTACCACTTTTTTCACATGAAGGGCAAAAATGATTTCCTTCGGCATACAACATTTCAATAATTGCTTTTCTATTATCTAAAAGCTCTGGAGTATTTACTTCAATATCCATACCATCAGCCACTTTTATTGTACATCCCGTTGTATGCCTGCCATTAAGTTTAACTGTGCAGATTCTACAAGTTGCTAACGGGTTCAACTCTCTGAAATAACACAGTGTCGGAATATAAATACCATTCTCTTTAGCAACATCTACAAGGTTTTTACCAGCTTCTGTCTGAATAGTTTTTCCATCTATGGTTAGGTTAATCCTATTATTCATAATCTGATGTTAATTCGTTTATAATATTATCATATTCCGCAACGGCTTCATCAAGATGGAAAGCCTTATTGAAATCTGTATTATCAGATAATGCTCTGTCAAATTCTTCAGGGAATTTTTCAATAGCTTGCAACAAAGAATTGTTTGACATTTGCCCTAAACCGCATCGGCTGGTGGTTCTTATTATTTCACTCCAAGCTTTTATATCTTCCAGATCTTTCTTTTCTCCGTGTCCATGAAGAAGCTTTTCTAACTTTTTGTTTAGCAAGAAGTTACCTGTTCTACATGGTACACATATACCACAGGACTCCGCTACAAAGAAATCTGAGAATGATTTGATGATTTGTAAAATATTTCGAGATTCATTAAAGATCATAACAGAACCTCCGCAAGTAATATCCTCACCGCTTATGACTCTATCATATTCTTGATCGGTTAAATAATCTCTTGATTTTCGTTGACTAGATCTGAGTGTTTTTCCTTCATCCGGAGTAATTGAAAGGCAATCTCCTGAAGGACCGCTAAATTGAACAATTTTAGGCTTTTCTACTCCTGTTAACTTTAAAAAGTCATTGAATTTCATACCCCATTCTATCTCATATATTCCTTTGTTTGGGCAATCTCCGGAAACACTCAATATTTTGGTTCCGGGTGTTTTATCTGTACCAATCTGTAACCATGTGTCTACCCCCATTTCTAATATTCTTGGCACAGCACATAATGTTTCTACATTATTTACCACAGTTGGTTTTCCTAAAAAGCCTTTTTGTACAGGGAAAAATTCTTTGGTGCTGGGTTCTCCTCGTTTGCCTTCCATTGAGTTTATTAAAGCAGTTTCTTCTCCACACACATAAGCTCCAGCCCCCATATGAATATAAATATCAAAATCAAAAGGTATTTTGGCAGCTATATCGGAGCCCAGAAAACCATTTTGACGATACGTTGACAATAGGTTTTCCAATGGCTCTTTTAAATACATATATTCTGCTCTTAAATAAATAGCTCCTTTGGCAGCTCCAACGGCATATGCAGCAAAAATCATCCCTTCAATTAACAGTTCAGGGTGCTCTTCCATTAATACACGGTCTTTAAACGTACCCGGCTCCCCTTCATCTGCATTACAAATAATATATTTTTGATCAGCTACATTATGTCTGCAGAATTGCCATTTTAATCCTGTAGGGAAGAATGCCCCTCCGCGCCCAGCAAGTTTTGATTTTTTAACGATCTCAATCAATTCTTCAGGATGTAAATCCTTCAATTGTGATAAGGCAGAGAAAGTTGTATAAGGCTTAAAAAAAACGGTTCTATCTTTACTAGGCGTATAATAGATTATACTTTTGGGTTTATCGCAAATATCAGAAAGCCTTGCACCTTTTTTTATACTGGAAATTATATCAGCAACTTTTTCAGGTGTTAAATTGGTAAAAGGTTTAAAATTAATCAGACATGCCGGTTCTTGATCACTCAATCCAATGCAAGGCGTTTCTAGCAACCCGAACATACCGTCTTCCGTAACATTGCCGGTTTCTATACCTAAAATATCTTCAAATGCTTTTTTAACAGGTTTTCTTCCACTAAATCTGGAAATAATACCACTATTCAAATAAATAGTATATTTTCCACAGTCTCTTCGGTGAAAAAAATGATAAAAGGTTATAACACCTTCTAATTCCATCCGTGACATATTAAATTGCTGAGCAATTTTTGACATATCATCACGTCCAATATGCCTTTTTTTACGTTGAATTTCCCACAACACATCCATTAAGGATGTTCTGGGAAGATGTTTTTTGTGAAAAGTCATTATTATTTTAAAGTTTGTAATAAATGTAACATAGACTATTTCTGAAATGAATGACATAAGTCATTAAATGACGAATTAATCAATATTCATTTTAAAGTTAAAATAGTGTAAGAATGTTAACGATTACAGCAAATCCTTAATAAGGAAAAAGCAAATTATTAGGTTCATTAAGAAACCCTTAAATTATACTCTTAATTCTTTTCAATTGTAAATTTTTTTGATGGTATTTTAAGTTCAATTTTAGGCTAAACATTAACAAATATCATTTTTTAACCTAATTTGATGTTTTACATTTGTAACATAAGTGACCTAAATGTCTGTTTCCATGAAATTTAATCAAACATATCATCAGTTCACAAAAAACGATGTTTTTGTAAGACATGATGGATATGTATCAAAAATTAACAATAACAGTGTAACGGTTACTTTAAAAGGTAATATCAATTGTGAAGCATGCCATGCCAAGGGATCTTGCAGCATGGCAGAAACAGAAGCCAAACAAATAGAAGTTGACGCTTCAGAAACTTTCCAACTAAACGATAATGTAGAAGTATTTTTAAACAAAAGCCTTGGGCTAAAAGCTGTATTTTGGGCTTACGTATTCCCTTTCATATTATTGATTAGTACTCTAGTAATTTCCTATATGTATGTTGATGAATGGCTAGCCGGTTTATTGTCTTTGGCAATACTTATTCCTTATTACACAATACTTTTTGTTTTGAGGCAAACCTTTAAAAAAGCTTTTAAAATTTCAGTATTAAAAATTACATCATCATGATTTACTCAGTCTTATATAGTGCCATACTTCTATCATCAATTGGTGTTGTTGCAGCAGTTGTACTGTTTATAGTATCCAAGAAATTTTATGTGTATGAAAACCCTAAAATTTCTGAAGTAGAAGATGTATTACCATCTGCCAACTGCGGTGGCTGTGGTAGCCCAGGATGTAGAGCCTTTGCCGAGCGCTTAGTTGGCTCCGAAGATATTTCGGAGTTATTCTGTCCTGTTGGAGGTAATGACGTTATGAAACAAGTGGCCGATATACTTGGAAAAGAAGTTGCCGAAAAAGACCCAACTGTTGCCGTAGTGCGTTGTCAAGGTGGTTGTGAAGTAAGACCAAAAACTACAGAGTACCAAGGACCAAAATCCTGTGCTATTTCAGCCTTAATTTATAGCGGCGAAACCGATTGTCAATTTGGTTGTTTAGGTGATGGTGACTGTGTAAATGTTTGCCAATTTGACGCCATGTACATGGACGATAATGGTTTACCTGTTGTTATTACAGACAAATGTACATCTTGCGGCGCTTGTGTAGATGCTTGCCCAAGAAACATTATAGAAATGCGACCTCGTAACAAACGTGACCTTAAGGTGTTTGTAGGTTGTTTAAACGAAGATAAAGGCGGTATCGCTAGAAAAGCTTGTAATGTAGCTTGTATAGGTTGCTCCAAGTGTGAAGATGTATGTCCTAAGGATGCTATATCTATGAATAATAATTTAGCTTATATAGATGCTGAATTATGTACACTTTGTAGAAAATGTGTTGATGTATGTCCTACACATTCCATTATAGAAACCAATTTCCCTCCAAAAAAAGTAAAAACTCCTAAGCCAGAGGAAGAAACTGTGGCAGTAGTTAAAACAGAGGCAAAAGTAGAATCCGTAAACAACGAAACAAATGCTTAAAACATTTCCTAAAGGTGGTGTTCATCCAGAGGAAAACAAATTAACTTCCTCTAAAGCCATAAAACGAATGCCTGTGCCTAAGGTTGTGTATGTGCCAATTGCACAACACATTGGTATTCCTGCAGAAATAATAGTTAACCAAAAAGATAAAGTCCAAAAAGGTCAAGTTGTTGCTAAATCCGGTGGGTTTGTATCATCAAATATTCATTCTCCTGTAGCTGGAACGGTTACTAAGTTAGATATGATAGTTGACACCAGTGGTTATAAAAAACAATGTATTGTTATTAGAACTGACGAAAAGGATGAATCCAATCAAGAAATTCCTGAATTTCCTCTAAAAAAGGAAATTACGATGGAGCAAAAAGATATTCTTCAGCATATATCAGATTCCGGAATTGTGGGTCTTGGTGGCGCTACTTTTCCATCACACGTTAAATTAGATCTTAAAAACGATAATAAAGTTGATTATTTAATAATTAACGGTGTTGAGTGTGAGCCTTATCTAACAGCAGACCACAGACTAATGCTTGAAAAAGCTGAAGAAATTATCGTTGGTATTCAAATTTTAATGAAAGCGCTTCACATCAACAAAGCTGTTATAGGTATTGAAAACAATAAGCGAGACGCTATTGAAGTACTTAAAAAAGCAGCTGCAGATGATGATAGAATACAAGTAGCAGCACTTCAAGTAAAATATCCTCAAGGTAGTGAAAAGCAACTCATTAAAGCCATTATTGGACGTGAAGTACCTAAAGGCGGATTACCTATGGATGTTGGTGTTATAGTGCACAATGTTGGTACTATTTTCGCCATTTACCAAGCTGTACAATACGATCAACCTCTTACAGAAAGAGTGGTAACCGTAACCGGCAAAAATTTAGAAAAGGCATCTAATTTTTGGGTAAAAATAGGTACACCTATAAAAGATTTGGTTGAAGAAGTTGGCGGTCTGCCAGAAGGCACCAGAAAAATAGTTAATGGTGGCCCAATGATGGGAAAAGCCATTAAAAATACAGATGTTCCAGTAACAAAAGGTACTTCAGGTATTTTAGTGATATCTGAAGATGAAGCTAGCAGACAAGAACCGGAAAACTGCATCCGTTGTGGTAAATGTGTATTTGTTTGTCCTATGGGATTGGAACCTCATCTACTAATGAATCTAACTGAAAAAGGTATGTACGAACGTGCAGCAAGTGAAGATGTTATGACTTGTATAGAATGTGGTTCTTGCAGTTATGTTTGTCCTTCTCACCGACCTTTATTGGATTATATACGATTTGGAAAAAGTATTGTTAAAAAGTTAAACACTGCAAAAAATTAATATGGCAGATCCAATTATTATCTCCGCTTCTCCACACGTACACTCTAACAAATCAACCAAAAACCTTATGTATGATGTGCTTTATGCGCTCATTCCGGCTTTCTTGGTATCTATTTATGTTTTCGGGGTTAGTGCCTTAGTACTAACATCTGTAGCAGTAGCATCGTGTGTATTATTTGAATATGTTATTCAAAAATATTTATTAAAAACAACCGTAACTGTTAGTGATGGCTCTGCACTTATAACAGGTATACTTCTAGCTTTCAACCTACCTAGCAATCTTCCTATTTGGATGATTATTTTAGGGAGTTTAGTTGCTATTGGTGTTGCTAAACTATCGTTTGGTGGTTTGGGTTATAACATTTTTAATCCGGCTTTGGTTGGTCGTGTATTTTTATTGATATCCTTTCCGGTACAAATGACCTCTTGGCCAACTGCTGTTGAAAATAATACAACTTTAGTTGATGCTGTTACCAGTGAAACCACTTTAGGTATCATAAAAGAAGGTTTAATGTACGGTGATACCATGACAACCATTAGTGAAAAGCTACCATCAACCATCGATTTATTACTTGGTATTACCGGTGGTTCTGCCGGCGAAATGTCTGCTCTAGCATTAATTTTAGGAGGTATTTTCTTGTTGGCTAGAAAAGTTATCACTTGGCATATTCCTATTACTATTTTAGTAACTATGACTGTTATGACAGGCATTTTCTGGTTAATCAATCCAGAACAATATGCCAATCCACTAATTCATTTACTTTCCGGCGGTGCTATTTTAGGTGCCTTTTACATGGCAACCGATTTAGTAACCAGCCCAATGACGAAAAAAGGTATGATTGTGTTTGCTATTGGTATTGGCGTTATTACAGTAGTTATCAGATTATTTGGTGCGTATCCGGAAGGCGTGTCGTTTGCTATTTTAATTATGAATGCCTTTGTTCCACTTATCAACAAATATTTTAAACCAAGACGATTTGGTAGTCCTATAAAATCTAAAATCGTGTAGTTATGAGTAAAAAAGAATCGACATTTTTAAACATGACCATAACCTTATTTATCATTACACTGGTTGCAGGTTTGTCTTTGGGTTACGTAAACGATTTAACACTCGAGCCAAAAGCAAAAGCAAAATTGGAGCGCAAGGTTAATGCTCTAAAACAAGTATTACCCGAGTTTAATAACAACCTTGTTGATGAAGTTACCTTAATAAAATCTGACAAAGCTAAAGACAATGTAGAAGTTTACACCGCTAAAAACAACGATAATTACGTTGGTACAGCCGTTGTGGGCTCTTCTGAAAAAGGGTATAGCGGTTTGGTAAAAATAATGGTTGGGTTTAACCCTGATGGTTCCATCCAAAACATTGTGGTATTGGAACAAAAAGAAACTCCCGGATTAGGAACCAAAATGAAAGAGGTAAAATTCCTTAATCAATTTAAAGGTAAAAATCCATCTCAATTTAATTTAAAACCAAAAAAGGATGGTGGCGATGTTGATGCCCTAACAGGTGCAACCATTAGTACGAGAGCGTTTGGAGAAGCTACACAAATGGCTTATGATGTATATACTGAAACAAAACCTAAAAATTAAAGGTTATGGCAGAACAAATTAATCAAAAAGAAAATTTTTTAAAAGGTATTATAAAAGACAATCCTGTTTTTGTAATGCTGTTGGGTATGTGCCCTACGTTAGGTGTAACCTCATCGGCTTTTAATGGATTAGGAATGGGTATTGCTACCTTATTTGTGTTGGTCATGTCCAATATTGTGGTATCCTTAATTAAATCGCAAATACCAAGTAAAGTAAGAATTCCGGCTTTTATTATCATTATAGCATCGTTTGTAACCATTGTTGAGATGGTTTTAGAGGCTTACATTCCATTTTTATTCGAACAGTTGGGTATTTTCATTCCGCTAATTGTGGTTAACTGTTTAATTTTAGGTCGAGCAGAGGCTTTTGCTTCCAAAAACAACACCATCTCTTCCATTATTGATGGATTGGGAATGGGATTAGGTTTTACCCTAGCTTTAACCATTTTAGGAGCTACAAGAGAAATTTTGGGCAACGGCAGCATTTTTGATTTTAAATTTTTATCAGATAATGCTAGCACATTAATCCTATTTATTTTACCTCCGGGAGCATTTATTGCTTTGGCTTATTTAACTGTTCTATTTAACAAAACCACCTCATCTAAAACAAACTAATTATGGATTATATTTTAATACTGATAGCCGCTGTTTTTGTTAACAATATTGTACTCTCACAGTTTTTGGGTATTTGCCCGTTTTTAGGCGTTTCTAACAAAGTATCAACATCAATTGGTATGTCTGGGGCTGTTTTGTTTGTCATGACGTTGGCAACCCTTGTAACTTACTTAATACATCAATTTGTATTAGTACCTTCCGGATTAGAATACTTGCGAACCATTTCCTTTATATTAGTAATTGCCAGTTTGGTTCAAATGGTAGAAATTATCCTAAAAAAAGTAAGTCCTCCACTCTACCAAGCTCTTGGTGTATTTTTACCTTTAATTACCACAAACTGTGCGGTTTTAGGTGGTGCCATTTTAGCATTAGGATTAGAAGGCGGAAGCCTTTTAAAAGCGGTATTTTTTGCTATTTCAAATTCTATTGGATTTGCCTTAGCATTAATTGTTTTTGCCAGTATTCGTGAGCAATTAGAACTTGCCAACATACCAAAAGCTATGCAAGGTGTACCAATTAATTTGTTAGTGGCAGGATTATTATCTTTAGCATTTTTAGGATTTGCCGGGTTGGTTTAGAATTTACAATTAACTCTACCAAATATTTTTAATAATTTTTTTACGAAGCTTTTTTTCAGTTTCTTTCAGGTTGGCTTTGTATTTTTTATATGAATCACATTATAATAACCCTTATATTTTTGTATATTTTTTGTGTTTATTTTAATATATTACGAATAAAGTGTACATTTTATTCATAAAATTGATATTATCTTAAAACTAAATTGAAAAAAATAATTGAAATTGTTGGATGTTGTATAGCATGGCTTGCCATCATAACTCAGTTTGTACTTATGATTCAGAATAGGCAGGTAGATATTCCTGAGACAATTATTCGTTTTTTTAGTTTTTTTACTATTTTAACCAATACACTTGTGGCATTGTTCTTTACAAATAAAATTACTAACTCAATAAAAATGTTCGGCAAAAGTGGAGCGTTAACTTCTATAACCACTTTTATTTTAATTGTTGGGCTGGTATATCAAATTATACTCAGGAGTACATGGAGTCCAACCGGGTTACAAATGGTTGTAGATGAATTGTTACACACCATTATTCCACTTTATATATTGGTTTATTGGTTTTTATTTGCTGAAGCTAAAAATTTTAATATAAAATCAATTTTACCATGGCTAGCCTACCCTATCATTTATTCAGTTTATATAATGATAAGAGGCAAACTTTCAGGTTTTTATCCATATCCGTTTCTTAATGTTACGGAAATTGGACTAAAACAATCAATTATCAATATTTTAATTATACTAATTATTTCACTCTTCATTATGAGCATACTAATACTTATAGGGAAGAAAATAAAACCCCAACTATAAATCACTAATTATGAAAAAAAATGTTTTTATTACACTGTTTTGTACTGGCAATCATTTCTTACTCATGTTCTTCAACAAAGAAATTAGCCAGCGAAGATCTTTACAATGCCACTTGGGAGTTAGAATACATCTCTGGCCCTCGCATTGCTTTTAACGGATTATTTCCCGATAAAAAACCTCAGATAGCGTTCAACAAAGAAACTCAAAAAGCTGAAGGCAATAATAGCTGTAACGGTTATTCAGCTGATTTTACACTTAATGGTGATGCTATCTCTTTTGGCGAACCAGGTCCAACAACCATGATGTACTGTGGTGAAGGCGAAAAAGTGTTTTTAAGCACTATGAAGAAGATCAATAAATACAGTATTGATACGGATGGTAAGTTAAATTTGATGATTGACAATGTTTCGATGATGCGATTCAAAAAATTACCATAAAATGAAAAAGTTACTAATCACACTGCTGGGCATTAGCCTGACAGTTTCATCATGTGTTGATAGAAAAGCAACTAAAAAAATTGATGATGCTTCGGTTGCAGCTACTTCAGATACAATTGTTCAAACAGAGGTTTTAGCAGAGAAGAAAACAGTAACGGATGTTTATTTTAAAGCCAATGGCACTGAACCTTTTTGGAGTTTAACCATTTCTGAAAAAATGATTAAATTAAAAACAGTTGGAGACTCTATTATGACACCTCATACTATCCCTACATATGCCCAAGACAGCAATGTGAAAAAGTACGCTTTACATACCGAATTGGCTAAAATGAACATTCAAATCAGTCAAACAGAATGTATCAATGCTATGTCTGGCATGGCTTCCCCATATACGGTAACTATTGAGTATATGAAAGGACGAGAAACTGAATTTACTAAACTAGAAGGATGCGGGCAATATATTACGGATTATCGCTTACACGATATTTGGGTATTAGAAGAACTAAACGGAACAATGGTCTCTAAAGAAGACTTTGGTAAAGCGCTTCCTTCTATTGAAATAAACTCCAGTGAAAATACTTTTTTTGGAACTACAGGATGTAATAAAATCAATGGTAAATTATTTTCTGAAAAAGATAAACTAAGGTTTACTAATGTTGCCTCTACTAAAATGATGTGCTTGCCGGATAATAAAAAAGAACAAGAATTTATAAAAGCGCTAAACAGTTCTGTATCATACACTATAGCAAATAACAGATTGACCTTGTCCAATCCTGATTCAGTTTTATTGATCTTTAAAAAAATTGATTAATCAATACTTTTAGAAATGAAAAAAACTATACTGTTTTTATTGATAAGCATTGCTTTTATTGGTTGCAAAAATGCTGATAAAAAAGAGCAAAGTACACCAATAGAAACTGAAATTACAGAAAAGCCTAAAGTAGATACTTGCTTATTTGTAAATGGCAGATCGTACTCAAATATCCAACAAAAATGTGTTGAATTAGATAGTTTACCTGTAAAATTAAACCCATTAAAAGATGGAATGATGGTAAAAGGAAGTCCTGCTTATCTTTTATTTGATGAAACAAAATCTAAAGCTGAATTATTTTTCCCTGAAAATGATAAAGGAATAATTTTTGAAAAATCAAATACCGGTAATTGGACTCATAATAAATATATCCTAATTGCATGGAAAGGGTATGTTCTAAAGCAAAATGATACACCAATTTATGGAGGACAATAGAACCAGGTTTGTAACTTGATTCTTTTGTGAAGAACTTTTTTTTATATAGAATATAGAGTTTTCTTATATTTACATTCTAAATAAATTTAAACTCCCCCAGCTATGAAAAGAAGTATTACTCTACTAATACTATTAGTAACTTTTTTTGGATATGCTCAACAGAGCAGTGTTATTGTAGAAAATTATGGTGCTGTTTACAAAGTAGAAGATCCTGATCTTAAATTTGAAACTGATCAAAAATACAATGCAGTTTTTGATATTTATACTGATTCTGAGGATATTACAAAAACAAATAAATTGTTAGATGGTGTAGCTCGTTATATTAATATGCATAGCGAACAAGGTGTGCCTAAAGAAAATATGAATATCGCAGTGGTATTACATGGCTCCGCTACAAAAGATGTTCTAAACAACGATGCTTATAAAAGATTTTTTAAAGCTGAAAACCCTAACATAGAGCTTATTAACAAATTGATAGAAGCAAATGTTAAAGTTTATGTTTGCGGGCAAACCTACACCGGAAATGCCTACAACAGGGAAGATAAGCTGCCAAAAGTTAGAATGGCAATATCGGCTATGACAGCTTTGGTTATGTACCAAACCGAAGGGTATCAAATTATCAATTTTAATTAATGGATCAATACTTTGTTTTTATCATCATAGGAATTATAGCGTTACTGATTGGTACTTATATTGGTAAACTACTTTCAAAAATTTCCTATGAAAAAACAAATGCTGGCCTATTAGAACGTAATAACATACTTAGTGAAACTAAGTTGCAAGCTGAAAAAACCATTCTGCAATTGCAGGATGAACAAAAACAACTTCATCTTGAAAA
>JAGQYU010000013.1:0-2649 GCA_020435885.1 Flavobacteriaceae bacterium | reverse complement strand
TGAAGTTTACCAAAGAGTTTGAAAATCTGGCTAACAAAATATTAGAGGAAAAATCTACTAAATTCACTGAACAGAATAAGGAGAATTTAAAAACTATCTTAAATCCATTACAAGAAAAGATCAAACTTTTTGAAGATAAAGTTGAAAAGACTCACAAAGAAAGTATTGATTACCATGCAGCTCTCCGCCAGCAGATTATTGGTTTAAAAGAGTTGAATGAACAAATGAGCAAAGAGGCTGTTAACCTTACCAGAGCTTTAAAAGGAGATAGCAAAACACAAGGTAATTGGGGTGAGCTTGTTTTAGAAAGAGTACTCGAAAAGTCTGGTCTAGAAAAGGATAGAGAATACTTTTTGCAACAAAGCCACACTACAGAAGAAGGTAAAAGAATAATGCCGGATGTTATTATTCACCTTCCGGGAAATAGAAAAATGATCATAGATTCTAAGGTTTCTTTAACTCATTACGAGCAATATATCAATAGTGATGATGATATAGAAAAAGAACATTTCTTAAAAGATCATATCAACTCGTTGAATAGGCATGTTTCTCAGCTTAGCGAGAAAAAATATGAAGATATTTATCAAATAGAATCACCTGATTTTGTATTGCTATTTGTTCCTGTAGAACCTGCCTTTGCGCTAGCTATAAACAATGATAATCAGTTGTATAACAAAGCTTTTGAAAAGAATATTGTTATTGTAACCCCTTCTACCCTACTGGCAACATTGCGAACCATAGATACCATGTGGCAAAATGAAAAGCAACAACAAAATGCTTTTGAAATTGCACGCCAAGCCGGCGCTTTATATGATAAATTTGAAGGTTTTGTTTCTGACCTTACCAGAGTTGGCAAAAAAATGGATGAAGCCAAAGAAGAATACAAAGGTGCTATGAACAAACTAGTTGAAGGTAAAGGAAATCTAATAACTAGCGTAGAACGTATTAAAAAGTTGGGAGCTAAAGCTAAAAAAGCATTGCCTCAGAATATTATTGATAGAGCACAACCAGATAATGAAGAATAAAAAAGCCCGCTTTTAGCGGGCTTTTAAATTTAGTTTTTAACTACTTTACTCAGCACATCTTCTTTTGCTAGTTTCTTAGTACAGAAGTACCAATCTTTACAATCCATATCCTCTTTACCGGACATACGGTCTTCTGCTGTTCCACATGAACCGGCTGGCCCAACTATCACATCATCACCTGGTTGCCAATCAGCTGGCGTAGCAACACCAAATGCATCAGCAGTTTGTAAAGCCACTATAACTCTGTAAAGTTCTTCAAAGTTTCTACCAAGGCTCAAAGGATAATAGATAATAGTTCTTATAACTCCATTAGGATCAATAAAGAATACGGCTCTTACAGCTTTTGTTGAATCTTCATTAGGCTGAATCATACCATATTTTTTAGCCACTTCCATAGTGATATCTTCAATCAATGGGAATTTAACTTCAACATTCTTCATGCCTTTGTATTCTATTTTATCTTTAATAGAACGTAACCATGCAATATGGCTGTAAAGACCATCAATTGAAAGACCTACAAGTTTGCAATTTGCTTTTGCAAATTTATCTTCCATGGTTGCAAATGTCGTAAATTCAGATGTACAAACTGGTGTAAAATCAGCAGGGTGACTAAATAAAATAACCCAATCGCCTTTATAATCAGCAGGGAAGTTAATATCGCCTTGTGTTGTAACTGCTTTAAATTCTGGTGCTGCATCGCCAATTCTTGGCATGCTAACAATTGGTTGTTCGTGTGTTTGTTCCATTTTGATTCCTTTTAGTTTAGTTATTTAACATTTATCAAATTTACCTCTGATTTGAAGAACAACTTCTTCAACTGTGAATCCAGAGAAATTTTTCTTTTTAAAATAATTTTTTAAAATCTTATCAAGATCTTCATCAACATAATCTTCAATTAGCTCACATTCAGAGCAGTAAAGATGGTGATGGTGATTTATAATTCCATCGTATCTCATTGTATCTCTATCAGTTTTTACTTTCTTTATTAACTCGTTTTCTACAAGCGTATCTAAAACTTTATATACCGTTCCGGTAGCGACATTTGGATGTTTCTCTCTAACATACGAGATAATATTTTCTGCAGTAGGATGATTATTTAAACTGTAAATAGCTTCCAGAATGTTCATCCTCTGTGGGGTTACTTTCAGTCCTTTATCCGCAAGGGAATCTCTTAGCTGTGTTATATTTATTTGCAAAATGAATAATACCTAAATGAGAATAATTCTTAATAAAGAATAACTCAATATAAATAAAATTGTGAAATTATGAAAGCAGAATTGTGTTAAGAATTTTATTATTTGTAGAAGTGATTAAAAATTAAAACGAAGAAATTCTCTTATCCTAAAAAATCCCCATCAATTATTCATAATTTTACTCCGTTTTGTGTACTTGAGCGGTGCCAACTTAATTCATCTGAAACTACGTAAGTCATGCCTTTTGTTAAAATAAACTTTTCACCATCTTCCATTTCACTGATGAATTCACCTTCCAAGCAATGAACAATGTGTCCTTTCTTGCACCAGTGATCTGCAATATAACCTTTAGAATATTCAACTAATCTGATTCGCAAACCTTCTAATTGTGTAGTCTGCCAATATGCTGTGCCCGTTTCACCTTTGTGTTC
>JAGQYU010000094.1:4206-5643 GCA_020435885.1 Flavobacteriaceae bacterium | reverse complement strand
TGAAGAATTAGAGGAATCTGAAGAAATCATTTTTATAAACGAAGATGAAGATAATTCTACTGAAGAAAAAGAAGTTAAAGTTATTGTAAGAAAAAAAGAGGGACGTGACCTTTATTTAATGACTGAGAAAGGAATGGACCCAATCTACTTTGTTGATGGTAAAAGATCAACTAAAAAAGATGTAGATAAGTTATCGCCAGATTCTATTCTTTCAATGAATGTTCTTAAAGGAGAAGCAGCCACTTTAAAATATGGCTCAGCAGCCAAAAATGGTGTAATAGTTATAACCACCAAAAAGTAATAATCATTTAATATTATACTTTTTAAGGCTCGTTTTTAATTGTAAAAACGAGCCTTTTCTTTTCCAATAAAACTACACTTTTTTATTATCAAAAAAAATGAACTACCTATAAAAAGGGTAAAAAATAAACGATTTTTTATGTTTCAAGACAAAACAGCTTAAAAAAAGTCCTTCATAATTAACAATCATTAATTATAAATATATTTTTAAGTTATATTTATAAACATATGTATAGGCAATATACTTACACCTCAAGGACTTATTTTTAAAAAAATTAACAATTGTGTAGTCACTTGTGTAGATTTTTCATTTTTTTAAAATCTAACTAAAAAATTCTTTATAAACTGCTCTTAGAATTAATTCTACTAATCAAAATTATTAACCATAAAAACAACACAATTATGATAGTATTAATTATTGCCATAGTGCACAGCCTTATTAGTTTAGTAAAATCATTATTCATTTAAAACCAAAAATCATGTTAACACTAGTAGGAATTTTAACAATCTATTAAAATCTATTTTTGTGTATAGATTATTTAAAAATGGTAGTTACTGATAAATAGTGACTCCTTAAATAAAGTAAGGCTCTTGACAATTGTCAAGAGTTTTCTTTTTAGCTTTGTAACATGAAAAAAGCGTTTTTTAAATTTCTTGCATCTTTAAATAAAGTATTATTGCCAAGCCTCACTAAAAAAGGTGTTGATCCTGTAAAAGCAAGTAAATTACAGTTAGTGCTGCTTGCATGGCGATATTATGTTACTAAAAATACTTTATAATACTTCTGCTTTTTGTATCTTTAAAGAAAACATTTTGTAATGGATGATTACTCAAAACATATACGCTTTTATACCGGATCATTGATAGAAATACAGAGATTACAATTGGATCTTGATGATTATAAAATTCCATCGTTGGTAAAAAATAATTTTCAGTCAGGTTTACGTGCCGGATTCTATGGAGGTTCCCCTTCGCAAGTTGAATTATTTATTTATGAAGAAGATTTGGAAAGAGCAAAACCAGTTCTTGAAGAATTTAAAAAACAACTTGGAGATTAATTAATTAAAAATTTTTCATTTTTTTAAAAAAGAAATATATTTGCAGCCCAAAATCGGCCTCGTGGCGCAACTGAATAGC
>JAGQYU010000094.1:0-4193 GCA_020435885.1 Flavobacteriaceae bacterium | reverse complement strand
GCATCTGATTACGGCTCAGAAGGTTACAGGTTTGAATCCTGTCGAGGTCACTAGGAGTAAAATCCAAACGAGTTAAAAACCTTGCAAAATCTATGATTTGCAGGGTTTTTGTAGTTTTTGGACCATCATTTAATTTGATTTGATTTGACTCCAAAAGTCAACAAATCGGTCAACAGATTTTTAATCGGTCAACAGTGTTGACCGAATGACCAAAACACAGAAGCATAGTTGATTTGACTTTCATCTTAATGTTTAACCTAAAAGATGACAACTATGAAAACATCACACACTTTTTCTATCCTTTTTTGGATAAACACATCGCGATCTACAGATGGAAATGCCGAATTATTCGCACGAATAACTGTAAATGGCAAACGCGCCAATATCGGGCTCAAAAGAAAAATTCCGATTAATCAATGGGATACTTTAACTAAAAAAGTTAAGGGTAACTCCACTCATGTGAAAGAAATTAATCATCATGTTAATAAGGTACAAGCAAGGCTATATGAAATTTATCAAGAATTAAAATATAACAATGAGCTTATCACTGCACAGCTTATTAAGGCAAAATTTAATGGTGAAGATGAGAATTCTAAAACACTTCAAGATATCATTGAATATCATAAAGGTAAAATTGAAAGAACCCTTACTGCTGGAACTATAAGGAATTTCGGGATTACCGAAAACTACATAAATCGTTTTTTACAAAAAAAGTTAAAAACAAATGACATTTATTTAAAACAATTGAACTACAAATTCATATCGGATTTTGAGACTTTCCTTAGCGGCTTTTATCCTGCCGGCCACCCAAAAGCTCTGGGACATAATACAGTAATGAAACATATACAAAGGCTCCGAAAGATAATAACTCTGGCATTTCATTTAGAGTGGATAGAAAAAGACCCCTTCAAAAGATGGAAGTCCACATTTGAACCTAGTCAACGTGAGTTTTTAAGTGCATATGAATTATCCAATCTTGAAACATATGATTTCCAAATAGATAGACTTGATAAAGTCCGTGATTTATTCATTTTTAGTTGTTACACTGGCATAAGTTATTCAGATATTATAAAACTAAATAAGGATAATATTATCACTGGTATTGATGGAAGTAAATGGATTATGACTAAAAGACAGAAAACGGGTAACTCTGTCAAAATTCCTTTACTTGAAAAAGCTGAAATTCTTATAAATAAGTATAAAAATCATCCTGTTACTGAAGTCTCTAACACCCTCCTCCCTATATTAACAAATGAAAAAATTAACTTTTACCTTAAAGAAATCGCCGTTGCTGTAGGAATTAAAAAGAATCTAACCTTCCATATGGCAAGACATACTTTTGCAACCACTGTCACTTTATCAAACGGGGTTCCAATTGAAACAGTATCCAAATTGTTGGGACACAGTAAAATTGCTACTACTCAAATTTACGCCAGAGTTCTTGATAAAAAGATTAGTGAAGATATGAATACTTTAAGGTCGAAATTAAGCAAACTAATTGATAAAAGTCGAACTTTCTCTTAAATTTCTTGTAGTTTTTCTTGCAAAAACTCATCTGAAGAATCAATCTTTATTTCAATCCATATTGGGTTATGATCTGAAATTTGATTGCGCTTCCAGAATTGGTTATAGTATTTTTTAAAAGCTGCATCATCGGTTAAGGTATCAGGATTGTCTTTATGCTTTAGCATATAATCATGGTAGTTTAACCGATTTTCTTCTGTGTAAATTACTTCAAAAGGTTTGTAAACATTACCATTTTCATGGCCATTCACATCTTTGATTAAATGAAAATATTTTTGATCAACATTTAAGAAAATTCGGTCATAAATCTCTGATTCACTGACATTGGTTACTTTACCCTTTAAATTATCAGCTTCTCTAAAATCCGTATCAGTAATCAACTGCACAATATCCGTATTATCTTTATACAAGTTTGTATCACCTAACATAATCAAATTCTCATTCCAGAAATGCTTTTTCTTAAGCTTTACTTTTACGGCTTCCATAAGTAATCTTACTTCCTCCTTTCTGTATTCCTTATCATCATCCTTATTACCAGGTTGTAAATGAATATTAATCAATGAAAATGATTTCCAACCAGCCATAAAACCCGTTATGGCAGGTGATCTTTTCAATTGTTTCACAGTTGAGTTCTTTGTCAAATCATCCCATAAAACCAATTCGCCGGATAATCCCGAGGATTTCACTTTCCTATTATCGTATATGTATGCAAAACGTTCTTTATTACCGGAATCTCCCTCTGTTATATCTGTAATAATGTAATCCCAATTACTGCCGAGTAACTTCATTATTCTATTCAGATCATCAAGTCCTGATTTTACTTCCTGAATGGCTACCAAGTCAAAACGATTGATAATCTCTGCAATATAGAAGTAAGAATCAGGGATGCGTTCAGTTAAATGTCCAAACTCTTTAATATTCCATGAGGCCAATAACAAACTCGTATCCGAATTTTTAACTGGAATTTTATCATCAAGGTCATTTCTTAAATCAAGAATATCTTTTATAATCCTTTTTCTATCCGAATTTTTTAATTCTGGGAAAATTAATGCATAATCTATTTTCTTATCATCAGACTTTGGGCGAAGATCGTTGTACCATGGCATAGTTTATAGTATTAAGTGGAATGTACTTTGTTTTATGGTTAATGCCTACAAGATATTCCAAAAAACGAGATGAGTCAACAGGAAAAACCCCCATTTTCTCAGGGGATTTTTCCAACACTTATTTTCTTGATCAGGTTTTTGAAATAATGATGACCTGACGATGTCCTTTAAGCTCTCTTAATTTTAATTGTAGTTTTTCATTTTCTCCTAACACGAACTTAGGCATTACATAAACAAAACGTATTGTTTCAGAACTTTTAATAATAGCTGGAAAGTTATATTTAAAAACAGGGGTCTGAGATAAATCCTGGTAGGATGACTTTCGCTTTTTATTTGAATTTGAAATAGATACATCAAGATAGCTTACTTCAAAATCAATATTGGATTTATTTTTTATTTCCATTACCAGGTAAGTTTCCGTATGCTGATAGACTATTTCTTTTAACTTGAGAATAATTCCATGTTTATTTTTTGCAGCAATTGTTTTTAAATCCCTTTTGAGAAGAAACCGGCTAAATTTTTCAAAAAAAGTCATTCTATTTTTATAGTTCTCTTCATTGACGCGGGCATTAGTAATATTTTTTATTACTGGTTTCTCTTCTCCTATGCTCTCTTGCTCTTTAATAAAACGATTTAAAGTCTGAAGTTTATCGTTGTATTTCAGGATATAAGAATAGACCTTACCATCTGAGGTTATCGCAAGTAAATTGCTCTCTATACCAGGTGTTGCCTGTAATAAACCAAAATACTGCTCCTTTTCCCTATTGTATGTAAAAACAAAATTTTCTGAACCTGTGATTGCCTGCTTAATTGTGCTTGGGAAAAATAAGGCTACATTTTTGGAATCATTAGCATAAATAGTATCTAATTGTTTATTCTGTGCATTGAGCAGCACACTCACTAATATCAATGGAATTAAAAATAGTGTTTTCATTTTTTTGGTTTTAATATGAGTTTATAATTGTCAAGTACCGTAACTTTTACTCTCCGGTTATTACGCTGGAAGATCTTCTTAATACTACCTACTTGCGGTACTCCTGCGATGTTAATTTCATCTACCATATCGCCTATAACTTCATTTGTGGCCTCCGCCCTAAATGTATTTTCTATGTAGATGCCTTCAGCTCCATCCTGCAAATCATAGGCGCTCAGTTTTATAGGTTGATGCTCGATGTTTTCAATTTCTATCATAGCCCTGTTTGGTTTAAAGCTTATAAATCCATAGATAAGAGTATTTTTAGGTATCGACTTACCATTAATCACGGCGTCTTTGATTAGCCGCATTTGCAGACGATAATCTTTCAAAACTGTTTGCCTACCATCTACTTGGACATGGATATAATTATCTGTTTCAAGGTTGCTTTCATTTGAAGTTTTTAAAGGATCGGAAGCAAAAAATAACTGATGTGCAAGGCCTATTTCTTTCGATACAATTTGAATATCTTCTTGGGTCGCTTCCATCATTGTTTTTTTTTGTTTTTCTATTGTTGGAATTTGCTCAGAATCTTCAATAGCTGCATTTCGGTAAACCCTCCCTTCATAGTTAACTTCTCCAGCCTGATA
>JAGQYU010000093.1 GCA_020435885.1 Flavobacteriaceae bacterium | reverse complement strand
ACTTTGACGGTGACCAGATGGCGGTGCATTTACCATTAGGCCCAGAGGCTGTTTTAGAAGCTCAATTATTGATGTTGGCTTCTCATAATATCCTTAACCCTGCAAATGGTTCGCCAATTACAGTACCATCTCAAGACATGGTTCTTGGACTGTATTATATGACTAAAGAGCGCAGATCTACTCCTGAACATAAAGTAAAAGGAGAAGGTAGTATTTTCTATTCTCCGGAAGAGGTAATTATTGCTTTCAATGAGAAGAAAGTAGATTTGAACGCTATCATAAAAGTTAGAACAAAAGATTTCAATAAAGAAGGGCAATTGGTAAATCAACTGATTGAGACTACTGTTGGTAGAGTGTTGTTTAACGAAGTTGTTCCGGAGCAAGCTGGTTATGTAAACGAAGTTCTTACCAAAAAGTCTTTAAGAGATATTATTGGTAAGATATTGAAAGTTACTGATGTCCCTACTGCAGGAGACTTCTTGGACTCTATGAAGGATATGGGGTACAAGTTTGCTTTCCAAGGTGGTTTATCATTCAGTTTAGGTGATATCATCATCCCTGAAGAAAAGATAAAAATGATTAACTCTGCTAATGATCAGGTAGAAACGATCACAGCAAGTTATAACATGGGTATGTTAACCAGTAAAGAACGTTACAACCAGGTAATTGATATTTGGAGTTCTACAAACAACAGGTTGACAGAACTTTCCATGAAGCGGTTAAGAGAAGATCAGCAAGGGTTCAACTCGGTTTACATGATGTTGGATTCTGGTGCAAGGGGTTCTAAAGAACAGATACGTCAGCTTACAGGTATGCGTGGTCTGATGGCTAAGCCTAAGAAATCTACTGCCGGTGGAGGTGAAATTATTGAAAACCCAATTCTTTCTAACTTTAAAGAAGGACTTTCAATTTTAGAATATTTTATCTCTACACACGGTGCTCGTAAAGGTTTGGCGGATACCGCTCTTAAAACAGCTGATGCCGGATATTTAACACGTCGTTTGGTAGATGTTTCGCAAGATGTTATTATTAATGAAGTAGATTGTGGAACGCTTAGAGGTGTTGAAGTAAGTGCATTGAAGAAAAACGAAGAGATAGTTGAAACACTTGGTGAAAGAATTTTAGGTAGGGTTTCATTAAATACAGTTCGTCATCCGCTTACTGATGAAATATTGGTTGAAGCAGGCAAAGAAATTGATGAAGATATAGTTGCTAAGATTGAAGATTCTCCAATAGAAACTGTAGAAGTACGTTCTGCATTAACATGCGAATCTCCTCAAGGAATTTGCTCTAAATGTTACGGGCATAACCTATCAACCAAAAAGATGGTTCAGATTGGCGAAGCCGTTGGTGTTGTTGCTGCTCAATCTATTGGTGAGCCTGGTACACAGCTTACATTACGTACATTCCACGTGGGTGGTATTGCAGGTAACATTTCTGAAGAGAACAAATTATATGCAAGGTTTGATGGTAATATAGAGATAGAAGATCTTCAAACTGTTGAAACTACTGATCAAGAAGGTAAGAAAGTTAACATTGTTATTTCCAGAACTTCTGAGATCAAGATAATTGATAAGAAAACCGGCATTACGCTAAGTACAAATAATATTCCTTATGGTTCTATCATATCTGTAAAAGATAAAGGAACTATTAGTAAAGGAGATGTTATCTGTCAATGGGATCCATATAACGGTGTAATTGTTTCTGAATTTGCTGGTAAGATAGGTTATGAAAACGTTGAGCAAGGTCTTACTTACCAAGTAGAGATTGATGAACAAACCGGATTCCAAGAAAAAGTGATTTCTGAATCTAAGAATAAAAAGGTTGTACCTACTTTATTGATTAAAGATACTAAAGGTGAGATTTTAAGATCGTACAGTTTACCTGTAGGTGCTCACTTAATGGTTGATGATAATGAGAAGATCAATGCTGGTAAGATTTTGGTTAAAATACCAAGAAAATCTGGTAAAGCTGGTGATATCACCGGTGGTCTTCCAAGAGTAACCGAATTGTTCGAAGCCAGAGACCCTTCTAACCCAGCAATTGTTTCTGAAATTGATGGTGTGGTTTCTTTTGGTAAGATTAAGAGAGGTAACCGTGAGATCATTGTTGAGTCTAAATTAGGCGAAGAAAGAAAATATTTAGTAAAACTTTCTAACCAAATCTTAGTTCAAGAGAATGACTATATTAAAGCGGGTATGCCACTTTCTGATGGAGCTATTACACCAACAGATATCTTAACTATCAAAGGACCTTCTGCCGTTCAGGAATACTTAGTGAATGAAATTCAAGAAGTTTATCGTTTACAAGGTGTGAAGATCAATGACAAACACTTTGAGGTGATTGTACGTCAGATGATGCGTAAGGTTCAGATAATCGATCCGGGAGATACTATCTTCTTAGAGAGCCAATTAGTTCACAAAAATGATTTCGTTGAAGTGAATGATGCTATCTACGGAATGAAAGTTGTAGAAGAGGTTGGTGATTCTGAAACAATGAAAGCAGGTCAAATTATCTCTGCTCGCAAATTGAGAGATGAAAACTCAATTCTGCGTAGAAATGATAAGAATCTGGTAATTGCCAGGGATGCAGTTCCTGCAACAGCAGAACCTGTATTACAAGGTATTACAAGAGCATCGCTTCAAACAAAATCGTTCATATCAGCTGCATCGTTCCAAGAAACCACTAAAGTATTGAACGAAGCTGCTGTTAGCGGTAAAGTTGATACCTTAGATGGATTGAAAGAAAATGTAATTGTTGGTAAGAAAATACCGGCAGGTACAGGTATGCGATTCTACGATAATATTATTGTAGGTTCTAAAGAAGAAATGGAAGCATAAATTTGAATGATCATGGCAGAAGATAAGCAAAATCAAAATCAAATAAATATTGAGTTGGATGAAAAGATAGCTGAAGGCACCTATGCCAATTTAGCAATCATTAATCACTCAGTTTCTGAGTTTGTGGTAGATTTTATCAATATAATGCCGGGTACACCAAAGGCTAAAGTAAAAGCGAGGATTATTTTAACTCCGCAACATGCAAAACGTTTAAGTAAAGCTATTGCAGATAATGTAGCCAGATTTGAAAAAGCCCATGGTGAGATCAAAGATTATGAACAGCCTCCAATTCCTTTGAATTTTGGACCTACAGGTCAAGCATAATGAAAAAAGCCGAACAATTTTGTTCGGCTTTTTTATGTTAATAGATTAGTTTCTTTTTTTTGATTTGGTTAGTTTTGCCTGCTTAAACTTAAAAAATAATGATTAAATGTAGGCTTATACTCGCTATGAGTAGTATCCTTTTTTGGCATCAATTAAAAGCTCAGAATGATACTATTAACTTGGAAGAAGTAATTGTATCTACAAACAGAATTTCACTCCCACATTTTAAAACTTCAAGAACTATTGAGGTTATTTCTGCCGAAGAAATACAAAAAGTGGCTGCTACCAACTTGGCTGATCTCTTGCAAAACGTGGCCGGTATTGACATTCGTAGAAGGGGAGTAGATGGTACGCAGTCTGATTTGTATATAAGAGGAGGTAATTTTGACCAGACACTACTTTTAATTGACGGTGTTAAAATGGATGATGCGCAAACAGGTCATCATACCATGAATGCCATTCTGTCATTGGATAATATAGATCATATAGAAATCATAAAAGGCCCGGCCGCAAGGGTTTTTGGGCAAAATGCTTTTGCAGGAGCTATTAATATAGTTACAAAAAAAATAGATGAAGATGCTCTAAAATTATCAGCTGCTTATGGTTCGTACGAAAATATAAAAGGTTCTGTAGGATATGCTAATGCATTTAAAGGAGGGGATGTTTATGTACATTTGCAAAAACAAAAATCTGATGGGTATCGGTTTAATACAGATTTTGATAATAACTCTCTATTTCTTAAAACAAGGCTCAATAATTATCAATTGCTAGCTACTTTCAATACCAGAGATTTTGGAGCTAATGGCTTTTATGCCAGCCCTGATTATATCGATCAATATGAAGAAACTCAAACAAGTTTAATAGCTTTATCTTCAACATATCATATTAAAAATATAGAAATTAAACCACGATTATCTTGGCGAAGAAATCAGGATATGTATCTTTTTTTACGTTATGACCCCGATTATTTCAGAAACTTTCATATTTCCAATAAAATATCAGCGGAAGCTAATATGGTATTTTCATCAAACCTTGGTAAAACAGGTTTTGGTATTGATTTGAGCAAGGTGTATTTGGTAAGTAGTAATTTGGGAGACCATAACAGAACCATGATTACTTCCTTTTTAGAGCATCGGTTTGAATTTGATAAGATTGATATTACGCCAGGCATTGCTATTACGCATTTTTCAGATTTTGGCACCAAAGTTTTTCCTGGAATTGATATAGGAGTTTCTTTAGACGATAATTTTAAACTTTACGGAAACGTAGGCTATACGTATAGAATACCAACATATACAGACTTATATTACGATGGGCCAACTACACAAGGCAATCCAAATCTAAAACCTGAATCTGCTTTATCTGAAGAGTTTGGTATGAAATATTCATCAGAAAATTTACAATTAAACGTAGCTATTTTTAATAGAACAGCTGATGATCTGATTGATTGGACCAAAGAAAATGAAGCAGATAAATGGCAAACTAAAAATTTTAGTAAAGTGGTAACCACAGGTGTTGAAATTTCCTTGATGTACAATTTTAAAATAAAAGATTATAAGCAATTATTTCATATAAATTATAGTTTTATTGATGATGATATTAAGGATGTAGATGTGGCCTACACAAGATATTCTTTAAATAGTATCAAATATCAGTTATCATCAACGTTTACTAGTAAATTCTTTTCATTGTTGGACCAAAGTATATCATACCGGCTAGTAGAACGAACCGATGGTGAAACCTACAATGTAGTCGATGCTAAACTAAGTACGGTATTCAATAAAGTAGAGCTTTTCTTTAATGCAAATAATATCTTTAATACAGTTTATACCGAAACCAATTTGGTACCCATGCCTAAATCTAACTTTATGATAGGGGTTAGTTATAATTTTGAGTAATTATTAAAATATAATTGTAAGAATTTTAAAAAAAAATGTAACTTTCATAATACAATTTCAACCAATAAGTATTATGATAGAATGGTATACAACTCTCGAATTATTTCAAAAGATTTATTGGGGCATAGCCCTAATGGGGTCTTTAATTTTCTTAATTGTTTTAATCCTCACATTTATTGGAGGCGATGCTGATGACCTTGGCGATGTAGATACTGAAATAGATACTGATGGGGGTATTGGATTCCAATTTATTACATTCAAAAACCTCATTGGGTTCTTTACCATTTTTGGATGGACAGGTATTGCTAGTATTGATGCAGGTTTTTCTAAACCAGTAACTGTTATTGTTTCTTTATTGGCTGGTTTGCTGATGATGACCATTATGGCTGCAATGTTCTTTTATATGAGAAAATTGAATGACAGCGGTACTTTAGATTATAAGAATGCTGTTGATGCAATTGGCGAGGTGTATTTAACCATAGGCGCTAAACGCTCTAAAATAGGTAAGGCCCATGTAAGGATTCAAGGAGCGTTACGAGAGTTAGAAGCATTGACTGATGCTGAAACTGACTTGAAATCAGGCACAGTTATCAAAGTAAATAAAGTGACTGACAACGGAATATTAATTGTAGAACCTTTAAATAATTAACCAAAAATGACACCATTAATTTTACTTCAACTAGGAGACTTTGGACTTACATTAGCTGTAGTTTTCGGAATCCTCTTTGTTTTCATATTCTTTATTGTGCTTATACGCAGATATAAGCGCTGCCCTTCTGATAGAATTTTAGTAGTTTACGGTAAAGTAGGAGGAGGGCAATCAGCTAAATGTATTCATGGTGGGGCAGCTTTCATTATGCCTGTAATTCAGGATTATGAGTTTTTAGACCTAACCCCCATGTCTATTGAAGTAAATTTGGTCAATGCACTTAGTAAACAAAATATTCGTGTTAATGTTCCTTCCAGATTTACCATAGGTATTTCTACCGAGCCAGGTATTATGCAAAATGCTGCTGAACGTTTATTAGGTCTTGGTTTGCAAGAGATTCAGGAACTAGCAAAAGAAATTATTTTTGGGCAACTCCGTTTAGTGGTAGCTTCCATGGATATTGAAGAGATTAACGCTGACAGAGATAAATTTTTGGCCAATATTTCACAAAGTGTAGAGTCAGAGCTTAAAAAAGTAGGTCTAAAACTTATTAACGTAAATATAACAGATATTGTTGATGAGTCTGGTTATATTGAGGCCTTAGGTAAAGAAGCGGCTGCACACGCCATTAATGCTGCCCGTAAGTCGGTTGCTGAAAAGAATAGAGATGGTTCTATTGGTGAGGCAAATGCGTTGCAAGATGAAAGAACTCAAGTAGCAGCAGCCAATGCACAAGCAGTTGAGGGGGAAAATACAGCTAAAATAGCTGTTGCAAATTCAGATTCTTTGCGTCGTCAGCGAGAAGCTGAAGCTGAGCGAGTAGCAATTGCGTCTGAAAAGGTACAGGCCGCAAAGGCGTTGGAAGAATCATATGCTGCTGAGAAAGATGCCGAAATTGCCAGAGCAGAACGTGAGAGATCATCCCAAATGGCTGATATTATTGTACCTGCAGAAATTGATAAGAAAAAAGTCGAAATTGATGCAGAAGCAGAGGCGGAAATGATTAGAAGAAAAGCTAAAGGTGAAGCTGATGCTATCCTTTTTAAGGCGCAAGCAGAGGCACAAGGTCTATATGAAGTATTGACTAAACAGGCAGAAGGGTTGGATCGGATAGTCAAAGCTGCCGGTAATAACTCTAAAGATGCGGTACTTCTTTTAATTGCTGATAAACTTCCAGAACTGGTTAAAACGCAAGCGGAAGCTATTAAAAATATTAAGATCGATAAAGTTACTGTTTGGGAAAATGGTATGGGAAAAGATGGAAAAACGTCTACTGCTAATTTCCTTTCAGGATTATATCAATCTGTTCCTCCATTGCAAGAAATGTTTAACATGGCAGGTATGCAACTTCCTGATTATTTGAAAGGTAAAGAGGTTGTAAAAGAAGATAAAGCTGATAATAAAAAAACAACACCTCCAAAAAAAGAAGATAAAGAATAGGTTTGATCTTTAAATTTTAGTCTTCGCAACCTTATCATAATAATTTTTTAAGACAAGAAGTGTAGCAGTTCCATACCAAGGGTGTAGTTCCATTACCAAACTACCTGCTTGTATGGCAGGGTCGGTTTCTGTTAATTTTTGAGCTTCCTCTACTGTTTCTACATTAAAAATATAAATTCCTTTTATATCGCCATCATCTAAAAATGGTCCGGCCAATACTAATTTACCTTCTTCAGCCATACGCTTTATATTGTCTAAATGAGCACGTTGTAATTTTGCTGATTCTTCAGGTGTTCTATCTCTATTGGGGCCTCGTTTCAAAAAAGCTATTACATATTTTTTCATTCCATATTCATCAGCACCGAGTTCTTTAGCCAATTTTTCATCAAAAGTTGTATTGTCTTTCACTTCTTGAGCATATGTAATCATACACGTAAGTAGAAGCATGGTAAGAAGTAATTTTTTCATAATTGATAAATGTTAATTAATCAAATATAAAATTTTTTAAATTATTTGTAAGCAATGATGCTTAAGGTCGACTTAACTGAAAATTTAAAAACTAATATATGAAACAATTAGTAACAATTTTTATGGTGTTGATTTCTTTGTCAGCTTTCTCTCAGATTAACAACGAACATTTAAAAGTAGGTGAAAAAGCTCCTGTAATAACAGGAACAGATCAATTTGGAAATACTATCAATTCTGAAACAATACTCAAGGATCAAAAGATTCTTTTATTGTTCTACAGAGGGAATTGGTGTCCGTTTTGCAGAAAACATTTAAAAGAATTACAAGACAATTTGGAAGCATTGAAGGCTAAAGGGTATTATGTGTTGGTTGTAAGTCCTGAAAAAATGGAAAAAACAAAAGAAACCTCAGAAATGGTACATGCTACTTTTTCTATTTTGCATGATGCCGATAGTAAAATTATGAACGATTATAAAGTTGCATTTCAGGTAAATGAAATGAATGTGCCGGCATATCTTGATGCTACTAAAGCTAAAATAGCTGAATATAATGATGCAGGTAATGATAATCTACCGGTTCCGGCAACATATATTATTGGTAAGGATGGAAAAATAGCATTTGTACACTACGATCCTGATTACAAAAAAAGATTTGATATAAAAGAGGTTATCGCTATGTAAGACTATTTTTATAGTCTAAGCAAGCCTTAATAAAAGCCACAAATAACGGGTGTGGATTTAACACTGTACTTTTATACTCCGGATGATATTGTACTCCTACAAACCAAGGGTGAGAAGGTAATTCAATGATCTCAACAAGGTTGGTATCAGGGTTTATACCACTGACTTTCATACCGGCAGCAGTAATTTTATCCAGATAGGCATTGTTAAATTCATACCTGTGTCTGTGACGCTCACTTATCATTTCTGTATGGTAAGCTTCGTAAACTTTAGAGCTCTTAGTAAGTTTACAACTCCATGCTCCTAAACGCATAGTGCCACCCATATTTACAATGTTCTTTTGCTCTTCCATCAAACTGATAACAGGATGGGGCGTTGTTTTGTTCATTTCAGTTGAGTTGGCATCAGATAAGCCAACTACATTACGGGCAAATTCTATAACTGCCATTTGCATGCCTAAGCAAATACCAAAAAAAGGAATATTATTTTCCCTAACATATTGAATGGCCTTTATTTTTCCTTCAATACCACGTTCACCAAAACCTGGGGCAACTAAAACACCGTGGAGGCCTTTTAATTTTGATGCTGCGTTCTTTTCAGTTAATTCTTCGGAGTGTATCCAATGTATATTTACATCGATCTCATACGTAGAACCGGCATGTATAAATGATTCTACGATAGATTTGTAGGCATCTTGTAATTCTACATATTTGCCAACCAAGCCAATTTCAACGGTGCTTTTAGGGTTTTTATGTTTCTTTAGGAAATTATTCCATGCAGTAAGGTCTGGTTTGGTATTTACGGGTAGAGCAAGTTTATCGAGTACTACTTCATCCAATCCTTCTTCAAACATGAGCATCGGTACATCGTAAATAGTATCTGCATCAATAGACTCAATTACATCTTCTTGTTGTACATTACAGAAAAGAGCCAATTTACGCTTTATGTCTTCCGAGAGGTGATGCTCAGTTCTGCATACCAATACATCAGGGCTAACACCACTCTGCATCAGCATCTTAACAGAGTGTTGTGTTGGTTTAGTTTTAAGTTCTCCGGCAGCAGCCAAGAAAGGAACTAATGTTAAATGAATAACAACACTATTGTTTTTGCCGAGTTCCCATTCTAATTGACGAACAGCTTCTACATAAGGTAATGATTCAATATCACCAACCGTTCCACCAATTTCAGTAATAACAATATCAAATTCACCAGTTTTACCAAGTATTTGGATACGGTGTTTGATTTCATCAGTTATGTGAGGAATTACCTGAACAGTTTTTCCTAAAAAATCGCCTCTTCGTTCTTTGTCAATTACAGACTGATAAATTCTTCCAGTTGTAACGTTATTTGCTTGTGAAGTAGGGATGTTTAAAAACCTTTCATAATGACCAAGATCCAAATCCGTTTCAGCTCCATCATTGGTAACGTAACATTCTCCATGCTCATAAGGATTTAGCGTTCCCGGATCAATATTGATATAAGGATCAAGCTTTTGAATGGTTACAGAATAGCCTCTGGCTTGTAAAAGTTTAGCCAAAGATGCTGCAATAATTCCTTTTCCGAGTGAAGAAGTAACGCCTCCGGTAACGAAAACGTATTTAGTATTTTTCATGTACTGTTAGGTTTTGCCAAAAGTACAAACTCTAAGAATTTTGGCAAACCAAAAACCGTGTAAAAATTTTAGAAATTATACATTAGTTCTTAACAGGGATGTTTTTCAATATTTCTTGAATGTATTTCCAGAATTTTTGCACAGAACTGATACTTGCTCTTTCATCTGGTGAATGAGCTCCTTTAATAGTTGGGCCAAAAGAGATCATATCCATTTCAGGATAATTTGTTCCTAAAATACCACATTCCAATCCGGCATGGCAGGCCAAGATATTTGGTTTACTGCTAAAAAGATCTTCATACGTGTTTTCCAACACTTTCAATATTGGTGAGTTTGGATTAGGTTTCCAACCGGGGTAAGAACCCGAAAGTTTAACACTAAAACCAGCTAATTCAAATCCTGAAGAGATATTATTTGCCAGATTCATTTTGCCAGATTCAACAGAACTTCTAGTTAAACAAAGTATTTTTATAGCTCCATCTTTTACTTCTACACGGGCTATATTGTTGGAAGTTTCAACCAAATCCTCAATATCAGGGCTCATTCTAAAAACTCCGTTATGTGTTGTATAAATAGCTCTGATCAGTGCAAGTTGATCTTCTTTTGATAGGACTTTTTCTGGAGTAGGACATTCTTCCAATTCAATTTCTAGCTCTTTTTCTAATGGATCGAATTCATCAATAATGTTCTTAGCAATTGCATAAAATTCCTCTTCCAACACAGATGTATTATTAGTTGCAATAATAGCTTCACTTTCTCTAGGGATAGCATTTCGTAATCCTCCACCATTGATCTCAGCAAGTAAAGAAATGTCTTTAAGAGCATACAAAATTCTATTCATCAATTTATTAGCATTCCCTAAACCAAGGTGAATATCCATCCCAGAATGCCCTCCTTTTAAGCCTTTTACAGAAATCTTATACCCTGAAAATTCACTTTGAGTTTCATTAGGAATATAAGTTTTAGTAGCAGTAATATCTAGCCCTCCGGCACAACCAACTCCCAGTTCATTGTCTTCTTCTGTATCTAAGTTCAATAAGATTTCACCATTTAAAACTCCTCCTTCAAGCCCCATGGCGCCTGTCATTCCAGTTTCTTCATCAATAGTAAACAATGCTTCAATAGCAGGATGTGGGATAGCATCTGATTGTAAAACACTCATTATGGTGGCTACACCAAGTCCATTGTCAGCACCTAGCGTTGTGCCTTTGGCTTTTACCCAATCACCATCAATAAGCATTTCTATGCCTTGTGCATCAAAATTGAAAGAAGTATCATTATTTTTTTGATGAACCATATCTAAATGCGATTGCATTACAACCGTTTTTCTATTTTCCATTCCCTTGGAAGCAGGCTTCTTTATGAGTACATTCCCCACGTTGTCTACGGTTGTTTCTAGGCCTAATTTTTTACCAAAAGCTACCATAAATTCAATAACTTTTTCCTCTTTTTTAGATCCTCTAGGCACTGCATTTAAATCTGCAAAATTATTCCATAATGTACTGGGTTTCAAGCTTCTTACTTCTGTACTCATTTTTAAAAATTTAATATTGTTTCTGAAATAGGTTTTCTTACTTTTTTTAGTTTTTGCATAAAATCATCTTCAGCTCTATAACCAATTGGCAACAGCAAAACTGAGCGCAAATTCTTCTCTTTTAGCGCTAAGATTTCATCAAATTTAGGAGCTATAAAGCCTTCCATGGGGCATGAGTCTATTTTTTCAATAGCACATACAGTCATTAAATTACCGACGGCTATATAGGCTTGCCTAATGGCAGATTCTTGTATTTCAATAGTAGATTTAGTGGCGTATAGATCTTTGAGTTGCTTTCTAAAAGGAGCAATAATGGTTTCTGAAGTACCTCTAATGTCTTTCTCCAGATCAAAATAGTTGTCGATATCTTCTAGTGTAAAAGAATCCTGAATGCAAATAACCAATAAATGCGAAGCATTAGCCACTTGTCTTTGCCCAAAAGAATGTGGTACTAGTTGTTGTTGCAGTTCTTTATTTTGTATGATGATGAGCTTTATGGGTTGCAACCCGAAAGAAGTTGCCGTTAGGTTAAAAGCTTGCTTAAGTACCGTTAATTTTTCTTCTGAAACGGTTTTGTCAGTGTCAAATTTTTTACAGGCATAGCGCCATTCTAAACTTTCAATTATATTCATTTTATGATAATGATTGCATAGTTACCAGTTTGTAATATTCTCCTTTTTTGGCCAGTAATTCATCATGTTTCCCTTGTTCAACAATAGCTCCTTTTCGCATAACTACTATGAGATTAGATTTTTGAATTGTTGATAAACGGTGCGCAATTACCAACGAAGTCCTGTTTTCCATTAGTTGTTCTAGAGCC
>JAGQYU010000092.1 GCA_020435885.1 Flavobacteriaceae bacterium | reverse complement strand
ATTAATAAGTTTCTGTCTTGTACTTCACAACTAGCATCAATATAATTTTCAGATTCAAAAATCGTAGAGATTCTTCGAATACGCTCAGAATGACAAGAATCTTGTGATTTTAATTTCATCTTGTATTGTGAGTTTTCTAAGCTATTATAGATCAGCAATTCATTCAGTAAGGGTTTTCCTATTCCTGTTACAAGTTTCAACACCTCATTTGCCTGCATTAAACCAATAATGCCAACAATAGTGTTGAGTGTTCCTATCTCCGAGCAATTAGGAATAGCTTGCTGAGAAATTTCAGGGAAAGCATCTCGTAGATTTGCTGAGAATTCATCATCGTTTTTAATATTAAAAGAGGCTACATAACCGTCGAATTTATATAATGAGCCGTATACTAAAGGCTTCTCTTTCAATACACATGCATCATTAATTAAGTATTTTATGGGGAGGCTATCTGTGCAATCTAATACGACGTCTCCTTTACCTATAACTTCAAAAATATTTTGTTTGCTAACCGGATGATTTGTGAAAGAAATCTTAGTAAAAGGAGCAATATTATTAACATATGATGCTAATACTTCAACTTTAGGTTTACCTACATCTTCAGTTTTATAAAAGACTTGCCTATGCAGATTAGAAACATCAACTACATCAAAATCAACCAAATGGATTGAGCCAATCCCACTACCTGCTAAATAGGCTGCTGCCACAGTCCCTAAACCTCCACAACCTATAATAACAACACTAGCATCTAATAATCTTTGCTGTCCTTTTTGGCCTATCTCGGCTAATGTTGTTTGGCGTTTAAAAAGTAGTTGAGGGTGTATATTGTTCATAGATCAATCGCATTTTGCAATAAAAAGAGACCCTTGTTGAACTTCTATTGTACCTTCTAATTTATTTTTAATGTTTAATCTTCGGTAAGGTAAAAGTTTAATGGGGCTTCTTTCATAATATTCTATTCCAGTCTCTTCATCTATTTGTGTTTTTTTTGATTGATCTATTAATACATATCTATCTGCTTTTTTGTTATAACTATATTTTTTTAGATCAATCGGAAATGTCTGGTCTACAAAAAAATGTTCTTCATTTTTATAAATAGTATCTTCAAAAGGCTTTTTCATTACAAAAGCCTTAATAAAAATTATATCTTCTTCTCCAATATCTTGTAATTCTTTTCGAGCTACCAATTTGCCATTAAATTGTAATCCGTTTGCTTGTATTTGTGCAACAAATTGTGTGATATCACTTTTAACTGGATTATTCATAATAACAATATCATTATAATTATCAACTGCAAAAGTTACTTTGTTAAATTGATTATTATGCCAATGCCCAAGAGGTACAGCTAAGTGAATTTCCTCTATAATACCTTTTACTTCGTACTCATACGGATATGAAAAACAATTTGCATCTTCATTAAAAACGCGTTTCATTTTAGTTGAAACTACTTTATTTAACTTAAAGTTGACATAAGAAGGCATTCCATTTTCAAAACCTTCAAAAGAAATTTTGGTGTTTGTAAGCGTATCTGTTTTTCGAACATACACTACAAAAGGATCAGATTCTACATATGGTTTAAAACTTATATTGTTAGCTTCTACTTTCCATGTGCCATTAATCATTCCTCCAAAATAAGTCTGCACAAAAGTGTGGTCAGGGAGTACAATTAAGCTACTTCCTCCTTCAGGATTCCCTGAAGGAAAATAATATATACCGACAATTTTAGAAGTATCTACCATTTGTGAAAATATAAAACCTGAAAATACAAAAGAAAATAAAAAGGAGAAAATGTATTTCATTGATACAACTATTTGAGCTCTTTTAGCACCTGCTGATATTCTTCCGGAGTATTAATGTTCCGGATTAATTCATCATCAACCTCTACAATTTCCACATCAGAGTTGATCAATACTTTTCTGGGGCAAGAATAGCCTTGAGCTAAATAGCTCAACAATTTGGGGTAAGCTTTTGGTTCGTAAATAGCAATTAACGGTTCCACAAATTCTTTTGATTTTCCTTTAACCGCAGTAGCCACTTTTGTTGGATTTCTCCTTTTTAACAATAATTGAATAAGGTCGTTATTTACAAAAGGAAGATCAGCCGCCAATACAAACCAAGCCTTATTTGGATCGTACTGAAAAGCAGAACAAACAGCTCCAAATGCACCTAGATCCACAAACCTATCCTGAATATAATCATACTTTTCTGAAGTTTGATCCACTGCAACGGACACAAAGGTTTTTAATAAATTCTTTTCTAGTAATTCGACTGTATGATCTAACTGAGATTTTCCATAATACTCTAACTGTGTTTTGTCTTTACCCATTCTGGAACTTTTGCCTCCGGCCAACACCAACCCTTGAACGGGAGCAATCTTCTCTTGTACTAAATTGTAGATGTGTTTAGAAATTGCCTCAATATCGTTAATTGAATAGCATTTTAAGTTTTTAACTGTTGGGTATTTCTCTATTAAAAAATCAAAAAAGTTAGAATCATCATTTAGTTTTACAATAAACTGGACCCTATCTAACTGATCTAAACGCTTTAAGACCGAAGTTTCTTTTTCATTATCTAAGATCAATATTTGTTTAGCTCCTTTATAGTGATTACCGTTGATAAAAAGCAGATCGTAATCTGAAAAACGAATTTTATCATTATTTTTATTGAGATGCTCAGATAAAACTACGTTCAAATTACCAGAATGGTGTGCGGTAAAAGTATCAAAAAGTGGTTCAGAAATAGTATCACTATGCGAAGCATCTAAATAAGCTATTTTTGCTTTTTTTTGAAGATTTTCAGCAATTTTTTGAACAAAATCAGCAATAATTGAACATTTTGTACCTAAAATAGCAATTTCATTAGGAGCAAAATTATCGTTCTCTCGTAAGGGTAATTTTGTGTGCTTTTGATGTTTTTTTTGTTCCATTTTATTTTGTCATTACGAGTAAAACGAAGTAATCTTTTTAAACAATATGAGATTGCCACTCCCGAATACTCGGAATCGCAATGACGATCAAATTTTATAATCAGATTTTCCTCCGGTTTTTTCCAATAATTTAATTTCTTTAATAACCATTTGCTGCGAAAGAGCTTTGCACATATCATAAATAGTTAAACAAGCTACTGAAACCCCTGTTAATGCTTCCATTTCGACACCGGTTTTGCCATCTATCTCTACAGAACACAACACTTCAACAGATTCATTATCAATTGGTTCAATAGAAATATCAATACCGTTAATAATAAGCGGATGGCACATTGGAATTAATTCTGAAGTCTTTTTAACCGCTTGTATCCCAGCAATTATGGCCGTTTGAAAAACAGGTCCTTTCTTCGTTGTGATCTCATCATTAGTAAAATGAGCCATAATCTCTTTTCCTAGAAACAGTTCGCCTTTGGCAATAGCCCTTCGTTTGGTAATATTCTTATTACTAACATTTACCATGCTGGGTTGGTTCTTATCGTCTATGTGAGAAAATTTACTCATCATCTATAATTGATTACCGGAAAAACTTCTCCTTTTTTAAATTCATTTCTATCATCGGGTAATTCCAAAAACGCATCGGCATCTGCTAAGTTAGTTAAATCTCCTGAACCATTACCCATCTCAGGAGTTGCCATTAATTTTCCATCAATATTTGTGAGTTTTACCTGTAAAAAGTAGGTAAGTTCCGGTTTAAAAAAGAAATCTTCGGCTAATATAGCTTTTTGTGTATTCTCAAAAGGTATTCCTACTGACTTCTGATACCATGGATAAAAATATTTTAAACATCCAACAAAAGTGGAAACAGGATTCCCCGGGAAAGCAAATACGCTAACATTCTCTTTTACACCAAACCAAAAAGGTTTTCCGGGGCGTTGTTTTACTTTATGGAATAGTTTTTCAACGCCTAATTCGTCCAATACTTCGGGGAGATAATCAAATTTTCCTTTACTAACCGCTCCGCTGAAAATAAGTACATCAAACTCTTGTAAAAACGAGTTTATCTTTTGTTTTAGTAAGGGTTTTTCATCAATAATATGAGTAGTTTCTGCCTTAATATTGAGTCTTTCCAATAAAGCAACCAATGTGTATACATTACTTTTCCGTATTTGATGTGGCAAAGGTTTATCAGCAACTTCAACCAGTTCATCACCCGTAGAAACGATCATCACTTTTGGCAATTTAGCCACATTAACTTTTGTTTTTCCAACGGTGGCCAAAACGCCTATTTCAGCAGCGGAAATGACTGTATTTTTTTGCATCAATACATCTCCTTCTTTCCTATCTTTCCCTTTAAGGTGAACGTTTTGTTGGAATTTAATTTCATCAAGATTTACTCTGGCAATACTATTTTCAATAGAAATTTGCTCGTAAGGTATTACGGAATCTGTATTATTGGGCAACACAGCACCTGTCATTACTTCCAAACAACTTTCAGCATTTTTCATCTCTAATTGCTCAGCGCCAGCGGCTTGTACATTTTCTACCGAAAACTCACGTACTCCTCTTTCAAAAACACTATACTGAACCGCAATACCGTCCATACTTACACGGTTGAATGGCGGAA
>JAGQYU010000091.1:1500-3209 GCA_020435885.1 Flavobacteriaceae bacterium | reverse complement strand
TTCCAAACTTTTTTTTGGGTTTTTTTTAACTTGTTGTTTTGTAATATTTTGCAATTAAAAAAATCACAAAAACATCTATTATTTAGAAAAAGGACTCATATAACAATCATGTATTAATGGTTTAAACAGCTGCTTTCAACAAAATCTTATATTCTTTTATTGTGCAAGAATGTGTTTTCTAATATCTTTGCACACTTATTTAGACATTACTATAGAATGATTAAGATTACTTTACCTGATGGATCAGTAAAAGAGTACGCTGCAAACAGTACTCCCATGGATGTGGCAAACAGTATAAGTGAAGGACTTGCCAGAAATGTTTTATCTGCTAAATTCAATGAAAAGACCGTTGAAACGTCTACTCCATTGAAAGAAGACGGCTCGTTAACATTATATACATGGAACAATCCTGAAGGTAAAAAAGCTTTTTGGCATTCTTCTGCCCACGTATTAGCACAGGCAATTTTACACTTTTATCCTAGTGCAAAGTTGACCATTGGGCCTGCTATCGAAAATGGTTTTTATTATGATGTAGATTTTGGTGATGAAACGGTTACTGAAGCTGACTTCAAAAAAATAGAAGATAAAATACTGGATTTTGCTCGCCAAAAGTTTGAATTTAAAATGCGAGAAGTTTCCAAAAAAGACGCATTGGAATATTACTCAAAAAGAAAAAACGAATATAAAGTTGAGTTGATAGAAAACTTAACTGATGGTGATATTACTTTTTGCGATCATGCTGATTTTACCGACCTATGCCGTGGTGGTCATATTCCAAATACCGGTTTTATAAAAGCTGTTAAAATAATGAATATTGCCGGAGCTTACTGGCGTGGTGATGAAAAGAACAAACAGTTGACACGTGTTTACGGAATCTCTTTCCCTAAGCAAAAGGAACTGACTGAATATTTAGAACTTCTTGAAGAAGCTAAAAAACGTGATCACAGAAAACTAGGCAAAGAGTTAGAACTGTTCACTTTTTCACAAAAAGTTGGTCAAGGATTACCCTTATGGCTACCCAAAGGAGCTGCACTACGTGAGCGTTTAGAACAATTTCTTAAAAAAGCACAACAAAAAGCCGGCTATGAAATGGTAGTTACACCACATATTGGGCAAAAAGAATTGTATGTTACTTCAGGGCATTATGCTAAATATGGCGAAGACAGTTTTCAACCTATTCATACTCCAAAGGAAGATGAGGAGTTTTTGTTGAAACCGATGAACTGCCCTCATCATTGTGAAATTTATAATAATAAACCATACTCATATAAAGACCTTCCTAAGCGTTTCGGCGAATTTGGTACGGTATATAGGTATGAACAAAGTGGTGAGCTACATGGGCTTACAAGAGTAAGAGGTTTTACACAAGATGATGCTCATATATATTGTACTCCTGATCAGCTTGACCAAGAGTTTAAAAATGTTATAGATCTTTCTTTATACGTACTAGGCTCTTTAGGTTTTGACAACTTTAGGGCACAAGTATCCATTAGAGATCCTAAAAATCCTGATAAATATATTGGAAGTCTTGAAAATTGGGAAAAAGCTGAAAAAGCAATTATTAATGCAGCTAGTGATAAAGGACTAAATTATGAAATTGTAGAAGGCGAAGCTGCGTTTTATGGCCCTAAATTAGATTTTATGGTGAAAGATGCTTTAGGCAGAGAATGGCAATTAGGAACTATTCAGGTGGATTATAACCTTCCTGA
>JAGQYU010000091.1:0-1371 GCA_020435885.1 Flavobacteriaceae bacterium | reverse complement strand
GGAAAATTCCCGTTATGGTTAACTCCAGATCAAGCCATTATACTGCCAATCAGCGAGAAATATGAAAATTATACCAAAAAAGTTTTAAATTTGTTGGAAAATTACGAAATTCGCGGCCTCGTTGACGACAGGAACGAAAAAACGGGTAGAAAGATTCGTGATGCAGAAATGAAAAAGATCCCGTACATGATCATTGTAGGAGAGCAGGAAGAAGCAGAAAATATGATCTCTGTACGTAAACACGGTGGTGAAGACCTTGGTAAAATGACAGTTGAAGCGTTTTCATCACATATTAAAAAAGAAATTGAAAGTACATTACAACAATTTAACGTTTAATTAAAATTTTAAAGCCATAGCATTAAGAAACAACGGAGGTAATAGAAGACCTTTCAGACAAGAAAAAGAAGAAGCACACCGAATTAATGAAAAAATTCGGACTCCAGAAGTACGTCTGGTAGGAGATAATGTAGAAATGGGCGTTTATCCTATTTCTAAAGCAAGACAAATTGCTGAAGAGCAAGGTTTGGATCTTGTAGAAATATCTCCAAACGCTGCTCCTCCTGTTTGTAAAGTTATGGATTATAAAAAGTTTCTTTATGAGCAAAAGAAACGTGATAAGGCTTTAAAAGCAAAAACCACTAAAGTTGTAATTAAGGAAATACGTTTTGGTCCTAATACAGACGACCATGACTATGATTTTAAAAAGAAACATGCTGTTAAATTTTTGAGTGACGGAGCCAAACTTAAAGCGTATGTTTTCTTTAAAGGTCGTTCAATAGTTTACAAAGATCAAGGAGAAATCTTATTATTGAAATTAGCTCAAGATTTGGAAGATTACGGCAAAGTAGAGCAAATGCCGAAATTGGAAGGTAAACGAATGATTATGCTCATGGCTCCAAAAAAGAAATAGTATAAGCAAGAATATAAATAACGAGGAAGAGATGCCTAAAATGAAGACAAAATCCAGTGCTAAAAAACGTTTCCAAATAACGGGCACCGGAAAGATTAAGAGGAAACATGCTTTCAAAAGTCATATTTTGACTAAAAAATCTAAAAAAAGAAAGCTGAAATTAACACATTCTACATTAGTACATCCTGCTGATGAAATGAATGTATTAAAACAATTAAGATTAAAATAAACCACAGTTTATTTTTCGGTAACTAAATTATTAACCCTGGGTTGGAGCCAATAATAAAATGATTGAAACATATCTGCCCAATTCAAAAAAATTAGAAAATTATGCCAAGATCGGTAAACTCAGTAGCTAAAAGAGCTCGCAGAAAAAAAATACTTAAACAAGCCAAAGGTTTTTTCGGTAGACGTAAAAATGTTTGGACAGTAGCTAAAAACGCGGTTGAAAAAGCAATGTC
>JAGQYU010000090.1:4424-5312 GCA_020435885.1 Flavobacteriaceae bacterium | reverse complement strand
TTTTATCGCCTAGTACTCAAGGTGGAAGTTGTTATATGATGGAGAATCTGTTTCTCTTAAACCATCAATTGGAAATTGGAGTTATGATTGCCAATCACATTATTGGATAACCAAAGATGAGATAAGGTGGTCTACTTCATGGACAAAAGAGGAGATTGATTCTGTAAGGAAACATGAAATTTCAGAACGGCAAAGTTATTTTGAAAATAAAAAACCAGTCGAAGAGGAATTAGAAAATGTTCCTATTGCTCAAGAAAAGTTTGATAAAAACAGAAGTTGGCTATCAAGACTTTTCTTTTGGAAGTAAATAAAAACCCTAGTTTAGAAGCTAGGGTTTTACCTTAATCTATTTTTAATATTAATGTTTTTATCAACTTTATGCCTAAGGCTTATGATGTTTTCTTATAGGTTTTACTTAGGTTCAGATTTTTTAAGAAAATTAATATCATAGTATGGGAAACGTAATTGCAATAATTTTCTTTTAGACTAAACAGTATAAAAGATTTTTAAATCTCAGTTTCGGCCTGTTTCCTCATTACCTAATAACATACTTGCAATTTAATTGCAATTAAATTGCAAGTGTTGAATTGAAGCATTTTTTATAAATTAGTTTGTTCGAATATATTCAGAGAAATCTGAAAATCATTTTGCAAAATAAGAGTAACCCTATGGGGTGCGCTCCCGAAAGATGTGCAGACTTTCCTTACTGGATATGTTTGAACATCCTTAATGGGTTACTCACATTAGATTTTCAACTGTATGAAAATTGATAAATTAAAAAAGTGTAAGTCTTCAAATAATGTTTACTAATTAGGTCTAAAATTAAGTCATAGATTTAATGATTGCAATAGATGTTCTTTTCTTCTTTTTTTCATCGTTTTAATTTTA
>JAGQYU010000090.1:0-4351 GCA_020435885.1 Flavobacteriaceae bacterium | reverse complement strand
ACAATACAAGAATTTTTCAAATATTCATATTTTTGGGCCACACGAGAGCAATTTCAACATTATCAAATTGTAGGTTTTCAATTATACTCCTAAACTTTCTATTCAAAATATTGTTGTTTTTTTACTATATGTGACATAATTACTATAAACAATCATTTTTTATATATCAAAAGTATCCTGATGATTCGCAGATTCTACAGTCATTTGCTCATTAGTGATTTTCACTTCGAACTTTTTATTCAAAATTAAATCATAACCTGAAAAACCCGTTTTGGTCTTGACTAATCTCCATGAGGGCAGTCCATTGGTTTCATCATTTATATAGGATAACTCCTTACCTTCCCAAACGCAAATAAATACAAACTCCCCCATTGGTGTCCAGGTTCTTACAAAAGTTCCACTATTGTCCTCGCTTAATGGAACCGTACATAACACTTTATAATCTTTTAACTTAATTGTGTCCCAGTAATAGTCTTGGACTTCCTTATCAGCATATTTTCCATTTAACAACTGGTCGAATAATTCTTCTGTCTTATCATTCAAAGTTTTTAATACTGCTTTTCTTTCTTCATCTGGTTGAGTTATGGCATTTACCACATCCTGATTTTCTGTGTAGAGAATGTATTGATTTAAGTAAGGCTCTATTTTAGTTTTACTCTTGAATGAGATTTTTTGTATTAATTGACCTGCATTACCTAAATCCGTATCCATTTTGGTCAATTGATTTTCATAATTGGGATTGAACATCATCTTTTCAATCTCATCTCTTATGGGTCTAACCAAGCCAATATCATCTATCATCTGGTTACAGAATAATATATATAAGGCATTTTCTTCAGGGAAAATCCGTACCTCAATGGTTATTCCAGCTGGTGTATTATTCCCTCCAAAACGCCAAACTTTTGTATTCCTTTCTGATTTCAATAAAAACCAACCGTACCCATAACCCCATTTTGAGTTTAAATCCACATACTTTTTAAATTGCTTTTGGTATGTGCTTTCTTTTAAAAAATCATTTTGCATACTACCCTTCACAAATTTGTATATATCCTGAATGGAAGAAGCTATATTACCAGAGCCTTTGTCACTCCATTTGTTTGGATTATTGGAAAACGCACCATAATCCCTCTCTCTATTATAGGAATGCCCTATATATTTTTGTGGCCACTTTTTATCTCCAAAAAAACCAGTGTGTGTCATTTTTAGTGGCTCAATAAAATGTGTTTTGATGTAAGTTTCATATGGCATTCCAGATGCTATCTCAACAATGGCGGCCAATACATTAAACCCTTCATTGGAATAATACCATTGGTTCGGGTTGCCTTCAAGTGGGCTTTGCAGCACTTTGGAAATATGATTTTCTCTCAATATGTTACTTTCCGTAAACATATACTCTCCCAAACCTGAACTATTAGACAATAATTGGCCGATAGTAATATTTACCTTGTCTTTGGGAACATTGTCAAAGTATTTTGTGATTTTATCCTTTACATCTAGTTTTCCTTCATCATGTAACTGAAGAATGGCCGTGGCCGTAAATGGTTTTGTGCAAGATGCGATATCAATCATCGTACTGTCTGTGAATGGCACTAAATATTCTTTATTGGCAAAGCCATAGCCTTTGCTCAAAACCAGTTTACCATCTTTTTCGACCAATAATCCTCCAGAAAAACCAAAATAGGATGCATTGGTCATGTAATGATCCAATCGATCAACAAGTTTACTTTGGGAATTTACTTGATTTACCCAAAAAACAAGTGCTGTCAAAAACCATAAAGGTTTAATTTTATTTTTCATCACTTTCAATTTAAATTTAGCTTTTTAACACCATCTTTATTACTTAAAACCCATTTTTCCCCATAAACCGACGAATACACTACTTCTATGGTCAAGCTATCGCTGGTAAAAAACTCTCTAACAATATTGGCATCATTTTCAGAGTCTCTTACTCCAATAATTACTGAACTATTTTCCGATGGCAACATGTTACCTCCTTTAAAACCAGATGAGTATATCTGTGATTTTTCCATTGTTTTTTTGTTATACTTAAAAAAACAGAAATAGCCATCGCCTTCAAAATCTTGGTGTGGAAATTTAAATGTCACATTCTCAATAAAAGCAGGTCCAATTCCAACATTTGTAACATAGAGTTTATATTCATCTAATGACGGTCTTGAATATGATATGGACAAATAAGGCAATACAGATACATATTGTTGTTTTCTTGTAAGTTGCAATTGATAAACTAGCACAATTAATGTGGCAACACTTACTACAATAGCTGCAATACTGGTTACTCTATTTGAATCAATTTTAGAGAGTCTTTTAAAAAAAATACGAAAGCCCATAGAAATTACTGATTTTACATTTTTTCATGATCATACTCAGTCACCTTTGCCTTGAACCATCTGTTTTACTACCTCCAAACAAGAATCTACCCCTTCATAATAATCACGGAAAGAATCTTTAACGAATACTTGTGGCGAAATAAATTTTCGCTTATCAAAAGCGTAACTGTTTTGCCAAAATAAATTGGACGCGTTTATCCAGATTTCGGAATAAGGTAGCTGAAAAACTCCACCAGACTCACCAACAAAATTGGGACTTGAGCCTGTGGGTTCCCCAACAAAAATGGCATTTGTAGATTTTTCTAGCTCAGTTGCAAAACACATACCAGCAGAGAAAGTCCTTCTTCCGATAAAGACAAATAGTTTTCCTTTCTTATTAATTTTTTCATTGGATATAATTCCATTTAAAATAGGTTGATAGATCGTGTTATCTCCACCTTCATTTGACCTTAAATCGACAATCAATGCTTTTACTTTATTATTACTCACAAATTCAGTTAACCTATGAGTAAATTCAGATTCGCTTTCTTCAGGACTTGTTTGAACTTGATTATAATGGAAGACAACCAACTGGTCTTCTGGTAAATATTCAAACCAATAGGGATCTTCTAATCTTGTTTGGGAGGTAGGTGTTTTTTTTATGCTCATCTTAGACCAACCCTTTTCAGTGTAAAATCCATACAACCAACTTTCCAAAAAGTCGGAAGTTAGCTCGTCATTACAAACAATATTTAAAGTTCTTATGTTCCCATCTTTCTCTACCTCCAGCTTATATTCTATTTTATTTTGAGTAATCTTCAATGCATTTAGTAGTTCTGGCATGTTAAGAGCCAAAGGCAATAACCACTTAATTCCGAATTGATTATCATGAGAAATGACGGTCTGAACCTTATTGGCAACTTCATTGATTGGCATATCATCTATCTTGAGAACCTTAGCCCCCAATAAGTCTGAATGCGAATTCTTCGCATTAATTATATATAATCCATCGTCGAAAAGATGTGTTAAAAATGGTGCCCTGTGAAATATAATATCTCCACTCACAGGTGGCGCAACTACTGTATGCCCATCACCAACTTTAGCTGCTATTTTCATAAGTTCAACAACTATTTCATGATCTTTAAGTGAACCTATTTTGTCTTCCAGTTTGTTTATTTCGTCATCCCAGTCTTTCTCGGTAATATTTTCAAATAAATTAAAGTGGAACTGTCTCATTCTTTCATTAAAAAACTCAATATCTGCAAGCCACTTCGAATGTCTTGTTACTGCATCTCTATTGTAATGGGAGAGTTTGTTAAGATAGTTTTGATTGTTGGCTAGGTTGCTTAAATCTGAATCTTCCATCCATTGATAATAGTAAGATGGATGGTCATTAATGGCATCATTCAACCATTTGAATGCTAGTTCAGAGTTTCCTTGCAGTGCATAACAACAGGCTATGTTGTATTTAGATTCGGCAACATTATATCCAAAATCCAACGCTATTTTAAAATACGTAATAGCTTTTGACCATTTTTTTAAAAAGTATTCTGTTTGCGCAAGTAAATAACAAATTTCATAGTCATATGGAGAGTTCTTCAAGTAGTTTGAAGCAAGTTCCTGGACTTTATTATAATCCTTGTTTTTGTAGGCAGTAATTATTTGTTCTCTTTCTTTTAAACAATCTGTTTGTTTATCAATAACAGAAGTGTCTTTCATTGGAAGGTTACTTTGAGCATTAGACCAATGAAAGAGCAGTATTGTGAAAAGCAACCCTAATAACTTAAGCTGAATTTTGTTATAATAAATAGTTGTTCTCATCAAATTTTATCAGTTCCTGAATTTAAGTAATCACTAATATTTGTGTAATTGAATTCTAAACCATCCTCAAGAAAATGTCTCAAAATTCGTGTGTGTGAAGAACCTATGATGAGCAAAAATCTATCATTGTCATTTTCAATCAAAGAGACTATGTTTGCATAGATTCTTAAGTTTCTTCTGTAGTCGTGGGTAACCAAATCGGC
>JAGQYU010000089.1 GCA_020435885.1 Flavobacteriaceae bacterium | reverse complement strand
CGATAGATTTCTATCGGCTTTTTTTGTGTTTATATAGAGGCTATAATATCATTAAAAGCTTTACTCGGCCTCATGGCGTTGTTTGTCAATTCGTCATTCGGTAAGTAATAACCATCCATATCTACAGGCTTGCCTTGTACTTCTATAAGGTTGCTAACAATTTCAGTTTCTTTATCTTTAAGTGATTTTGCTATAGTACTGAATTGCTCTTTTAGAGAAGCGTTATGTTGCTTAGCCAACTCTTCCGCCCAATACATAGCTAAATAAAAATGGCTGCCTCTATTATCTATTTCGCCAACTTTTCTAGAAGGAGATTTTTTAGTATCTAATAATTCACCGGTTGCTGCATCTAAGGTGTCAGCTAATATCTGCGCATTAGAATTATTTGTTGTTATTGCTAAGTGTTCTAGAGAAACTGCCAATGCTAAAAATTCACCTAATGAATCCCAACGCAAATGATTCTCTTCGATAAATTGCTCAACATGTTTTGGTGCTGAACCTCCTGCACCTGTTTCAAAGAGACCACCACCATTCATCAATGGTACTATAGATAGCATTTTGGCACTGGTACCAACTTCCAGTATAGGGAAGAGGTCAGTCAAATAATCTCTCAATACATTTCCGGTAACAGAAATTGTGTCTTTTCCTACTTTTAGCCTTTCTAGCGTAAGTTGTGTTGCCTTAGCAGGAGAAAGGATTTTAATATCTAAACCATTAGTATTATGATCAGGTAAATATTTTTTTACTTTTCTAATCAGTTCGGCATCATGAGCCCTGTTTTCATCTAGCCAAAAAACTGCAGGTGTATCAGTAGCTCTTGCTCTGGTAACAGCCAATTTTATCCAGTCTTGGATAGGCGCATCTTTTACCTGACACATACGCCAAATGTCTCCTGCCTCAACGGTATGTTCAATAAGTATAGAATTTGAAGCATCAACTACACGTACTTTTCCGTCATTGGCAATTTCAAAAGTTTTATCATGTGATCCATACTCTTCAGCTTTTTGAGCCATCAACCCAACATTTGGGACAGTACCCATAGTGGTAGGGTCAAAGGCCCCGTTCTTTTTGCAGAAATCTATAGTTGTTTGATATACAGCTGCATAACTACTATCTGGGATTACAGCTTTAGTATCTTGTGCTTCTCCTTTGGCATTCCACATCTGTCCGGAGTTTCGTATCATGGCTGGCATGGAAGCATCAATAATAACATCGCTGGGCACATGAAGGTTGGTAATGCCTTTGTCAGAATTTACCATAGCAATGGCAGGGCCATTATTAAAGGCAATTCCTAATTCATTCTCTACACCAATGCGTACATCTTTAGAAAGTTCGGGTACTTTAACTAATAAGTTGCCAAGGCCATTATTCGTATCCACACCAATTACATCCAGTTCCTTACCATATTTTTCAAAGACATTTTTAAAGAACACTTTAACAGCATGGCCAAAAATGATAGGATCTGACACCTTCATCATGGTGGCTTTCATGTGAAGAGAGAACAGTATATTTTTGTCCTTAGCATCTTTTATCTGATCCTCTAAAAAAGAAAGCAATGCCTTTTTGCTCATTACAGTTCCGTCTATTATTTCGCCATCCAGTAAAGGAAAGCTATCCTTTAGAATGGTTATTTTACCATTGGTATCGATATGTTCTATTTTTACGGAAGTGGCTTTTTGTAGAGTTACTGATTTTTCATTGTGAGCAAAATCGCCATGAGTCATTGTTGACACATGTGTTTTAGAATCTGCACTCCAAGGGCCCATAGAATGAGGATTCTTTTTAGCATAATTCTTTACAGCTTTTGGGGCTCTTCTGTCAGAATTTCCTTCTCTCAGCACAGGGTTAACAGCACTTCCTTTAATTTTATCATATCTGGATTTTATCTCTTTTTCGGTTTCATTTTGAGGTTCATCAGGATAATCCGGTAGGTTGAAACCTTTTGATTGCAACTCTTTGATTGCGCCTTTCAACTGAGGTATAGAAGCACTTATGTTTGGTAGTTTAATAATGTTTGCTTCTGGTTTTTTAGCCAGATCGCCAAGCATTGCTAAGTCATCAGAAATTTGTTGATTACTTGAAAGATAATCTGGAAAAGCAGCTAATATTCTTCCTGCCAAAGAAATATCTTTGGTTTCTATATTTATGTTTGCAGATTTTACAAATGCTTGTACTATGGGTAAGAATGAACGCGTGGCGAGTGCCGGGGCTTCGTCTGTTATGGTGTAAATTATAGTATTTTGTTGTGACATTATGATTAGTTTTCAGATAAGATTATAAAAAACGTTTTCGTTAAATTTCAAACTCAACAAATTTAACAATTTAGCAACTAAAAAGAGGGTGATAAATGTCATTTATTAGGTGTAAACTGATAAAATAAAAAAAGCACCTTGAGACGCCAAGGTGCTTCATAATTGTTCTTAATCTTTTTCATTTTTAGAACTGTGCGCTAAACACTGATTATGAAATATTTAATGTAAAGAACAATTTAAAAACGATAACAAGATCGTTTGGAATTTTGAATCTAAATAGCTCATAGAATGATTTAAAAAAGGGGTAATTTTAATTCAAATCTAGATTCAATAGCGTAAATATAATTATTAAAAGAGTATGGTAAGTTGGTGGTAATATGTAAGTTACTAACTGTATTTTAACAGTACTTATTAACATTTGTTAATAAGTGGAGAGTGTTAAAAAACTAAAGCCGTAAGGAAGACTGGCTTTCTTACGGCTTGTAGCTGAAGCGTTTAGCACAAGTTTTGTAATTAGATTACAACATAAAACTATTTTATAACAGCTTTTCCTTTGCCAAACATTTCTTTAAAATATCCACAAAATCATCTAATTATAAATAATAACGGAATTAAAATTTATGTAAGACTTTGATCTTATAGATATTTTAATTTCGTTTTGCAGACCTTATTAGTTCCAATTTATTTATGCTAAATACGTTGGGCTATTTTGTTAAAGCCTTTTAAAACGAAAAAAAGAACGTTCTTCTTAGAATTTACGTTTGAAGATTCTGCTACGCTAAATAAGATCGAAACCTTATTACTGCACAACATCACCTCTAACCCTTTGTAAATTCTATTTCAAATATAGAATTATAAATGATTGAAATCAAGAAAATTAGATTGAAGTTATTAAAAAGATATGAGCGTAGGTTATTAACAATTGTTAATAGAAAAAGCCTTATTTCAAAATAGAAATAAGGCTTTGTTTGTATGATGTGAGTTAGTTTATGCTCTAACTTCTTTAATTCTTGCTTTTTTACCGGTAAGGTTTCTGAAATAGAAGATACGTGCTCTTCTAACTTTACCTTTCTTATTCACTTCAATTTTTTGAATAGACGGCATATTGATTGGGAAGATACGCTCTACACCAACAGTACCAGACATTTTTCTAATGGTAAAAGTTTCGGTTACTCCTGTACCTCTACGTTGAATTACAACACCTTTAAAGAACTGAGTACGTTTTTTGTCACCTTCTTTAATTTCGTAATAAACGGTAACGGTATCGCCGGCAGAAAATTCCGGAGTCTCTTTTTTTGTTATGAATTCGTCTTGAACAAATTTTACTAAATTTTCCATTTTTAGTATCAAATATTTAAAGTTTTTCAAGAATCAACATTCACGATTTTCGTCAGAGGTTAATTTTGAGTTTGCAAATTTAGTAAAAAGTTTTGATTAGCAGTAAAACTGATTAATTATTTTTTTCGTCATTCAGAAGGTCAGGACGGATAGTTTGGGTACGTTCCAAAGCTTTATCATGGCGCCATTGTTCAATTTTAGGGAAGTTGCCACTTAGCAGTATGTTAGGGACTGCCTCACCTTTATATTCAGCAGGGCGTGTATAGACCGGAGGGGCAAGCAAATTATCCTGAAATGAGTCAGATAGAGCAGAAGTTTCATCGCCTAATACGCCGGGGATCAATCGTATAACAGTATCACAAAGTACTGCTGCACCTAACTCGCCGCCACTCAACACATAATCGCCTATAGAAATTTCTTTGGTAATAAAGAGTTCGCGTACACGCTGATCCACACCTTTATAATGTCCGCAAAGAATGATAAGGTTCTGTTTTAAAGAGAGTTCATTAGCGGTTTGTTGATTCAGCACATGCGCATCGGGTGTCATGTAAATAATCTCGTCGTATTGCCTTTCAGAAGTCAGTTTGGTTATGCACTTATCAATAGGTTCAATCATCAATACCATGCCGGCACCACCGCCAAACTGGTAATCATCAATTTTGCCATAGCTGTTTACGGCATAATCTCGCAGATCATGAAAGTGGACTTCTACCAAACCTTTATCAATGGCTCTTTTAATTATGGAGTATTGAAAGGGACTTTTGATCAACTCCGGCGAAACCGTTATAATATCTATACGCATAGGGCAAAGATACTATTGAAAATTTATTTGGAAGTTTTAACGGCTTCTTTTTCTTTAAGTATCTTTTTTATTTCTTCTACCACCAATGGAAGAGCGGGTTCTACCACCATATGGGTGTAGCCTTGCAATTCAAATAATTTTACAGACGTACCCACTTCCTGCATTTTACTAGCAAACAAAGCATTTTCTTCATACCTTCCGGGGAGTTCTAAATTACGGTCTCCGGTTATAAGTAGCATAGGTGGCACATCTTTGCGAACATGAAAAAGCGGAGCCATGTCATCCGCAACAGTTTGAGTGATGGGAATACCTTTTTCTTCTCGGATAGTCGAATGTGTAACAGTTTGTCCGCTAATTGGGAGTAGTCCAGCAATCTTATTAGCATCAATATTATGATCGCCCAGCCAACGTTTATCTAAACCTATCATAAACGTTAAATAACCACCTGCTGAGTGACCGGAAATAAATATTTTAGAGGCATCACCACCATAAGATGCTATGTTTTTAAATACCCACCCAATAGCTGCAGCGGCATCTTGCACATAAGTTGGCGATTTTGCTTTAGGCGATAAACGGTAATTTACCCCAACAACACAAAAACCTTTATTTTTTAAATACTCCGGTAACTCTTTTTGGTCACCTATAAGCCCACCACCATGAAACCAAACAATTGTAGCAAAGTTTTGCTGATTTTTTGGATAATAAATATCTAACACGCAACGCTCATTGATATAACTCTCTGATTTATTTATAGAATCATTATAATAATGTATATTTTCTTTAGTGCTGTATTCTTGAGCATTTACTAAAGTTGTAAGGAATAATATGATTAGCACTGTTTTTTTCATCACTTTGTTTTCGAAAAAAATGTGTGGGTACTTATCTAAGTTTTTAATCTAAATCATTTGCCCTCCTGAAATTTCAATTCTTTGAGCATTTACCCATTTGGCATCATCAGTACATAAAAAAGCAACAACACTGCCAATATCATCAGGCAGGCCAACACGACCTAATGCAGTATTGGAGGCAATAAATGAGTTCATTTGTTCATTATCACGTACAACGCCACCTCCAAAATCGGTTTCTATTGCTCCGGGCGCTATTGTATTAACTCGTATTTTTCTTGCTCCTAATTCCTTGGCTTGATAAAGAGTCAAAGTTTCAATGGCTCCTTTCATGGCAGCATAAGCTGAAAATCCACCGATTGCAAAACGAGTCAACCCTGTAGAAATATTTACAATTCCGCCACCATCATTCATCATCTGTAATGCATTTTGCGTAAGCAGATAAGCTCCTTTAAAATGAATGTTATACATGCTATCTAGTTGATTTTCTGCTGTTTCTGTGAAAGAACTATGTGCGCCTATTCCAGCATTGTTTATTATGTAATCTATTTTTTCAGCTCCAAATTCGGTTTTAATAGAAGTTTTAACCTTGTCAAAAAACGACGGAAAAGTTTTCATGTTGCTTACATCTAATTGTATAGCGATTGCTTTTTGTCCTAAGCGTTCAATTTCTGAAACAACTTCATTAGCCTTTTCTTGATTATTGTTGAAGGTAAATACAATATCAAGACCTTTTTTGGCAATAGAAAGAGCCATATTTTTTCCTAATCCACGGCTTCCGCCTGTTATTAACGCAATTTTACTTTTTTCCATTTGTTATTTAATTGTGTATTATTTTTTAATCTGTACCGAACGAAGTTAGGCTTTTTTATTATACACTCAATAAAATTTACAAACATTAGCTAACCTTTTGTTGATAAAAAACTACGGGTTTTTAGAAGGTTTTATGCTAACTTTGAGTGTAATAAATTAGTGCCATGCGTATTGAAAGTGATATTAAACTAGGTTTTAAAGATGTAATGATCCGCCCCAAGCGCTCAACGCTAAACAGCCGTGCTCAAGTAACGTTGGAACGTGAGTTTAAATTTAGGCATAGTCCGCTTATTTGGAAAGGTGTGCCTGTAATGGCTGCCAATATGGATACAGTTGGCACTTTTGAAATGGCAAAAGAACTGGCGAAACATCAATTGTTTACGGCTATTCATAAGCATTATTCATTAGAACAATGGAGCGCCTTTTTGAAAGAATTGCCTGTAACTATTGTTAATAATATTGCCGTAAGTACAGGCACAGGTAAAAAAGATTTTGAAAGGATAACCGAAATTTTTAACCTACATCCACAGTTGCAATTTATTTGTATTGATGTGGCCAATGGCTATTCCGAGCATTTTGTACGCTTTTTAGAGAAGGCACGTGCTAAATTCCCTGAAAAGGTAATTATTGCGGGTAATGTGGTTACAGGTGAGATGGTGGAGGAGTTGATACTTTCCGGTGCTGATATTGTAAAGGTGGGCATAGGCCCGGGCTCTGTGTGTACCACCAGGGTAAAAACGGGTGTGGGTTATCCGCAGCTTTCGGCTATTATAGAATGTGCAGATGCAGCACATGGGTTGGGTGGGCAAATTATCAGTGATG
>JAGQYU010000088.1 GCA_020435885.1 Flavobacteriaceae bacterium | reverse complement strand
CGGTTCGAGACCGGTCTTCCACCCTTAAAAACCCAACCTGTAATAGTGTTGGGTTTTTTATTATAAAAAGTTTAAGATTTAATTTTCAATAAATTAAATACATTTGCAATCAACATTATAAAATATTAGTATGAAAAAATATTACATTACGCTAAGTGCATTGATGGCTTTCTTATCATTTTATGCTCAAAATACAGATACTTCAGTTGATAAAGCTGTTTTAAAACAAGCCCTTATTTATGCCGATTCTGAAATTGCCGTAAACAGTATGTACAATATCATTGCCAAAGAAGGTGAAAATAGTACGTATAAAGATAGTTTGGCGTATTTATATTTTAACAGCAGAAAATATTCTTCTTGCTTTATGGTTTGTAGTGATATTTTAACGAAAGATTCAAATAAGCAAGATATTTTAGAAATGCAGGCTATTTCTTTAGAAAACCTAATGGCGTTGGAAAAAGCAGCTCAGGTATATGCCAAATTGGTAACTAAGTCTAATAATAATTACCATGCTTACAAACTGGCAAATATCTATTATGTTTTAAAGAATTATGATCAGGCATTGATGGCCATAACAAAGGCAGAAGAGTTAAAAGATACCGGAGAGGTAAAGATTTCGTATGCTATTAATAAAAATTACTCACAGCAAGTAGCGCTTACTTCCGCCATAGCTTTTACGAGAGGATTGATAGAAGCAGCCCAAGAGAAAAATGATGCAGCTATTTCTAGTTTCCAAAAAGCGGTTAACATTCAGTCAGATTTTGCATTGGCAAAAGACAACTTAGAAGCACTTAAAGCCGGCAAGGAAGTAAAGAAAGAATAAACTAGAGTTTTTCTTTTAGATATTCCGCAGTATAAGAATCTTTTATTTTAACAAATGTTTCAGGTGTACCTTGAAATAATAGGTTTCCACCATTTTTACCACCTTCAATACCAAGGTCGATAATATGATCGGCACATTTTATAAGGTCTAAATTGTGTTCTACCACAATGATGGTATGTCCTTTTTCCAACAAGGCATCAAAAGAAGTAAGTAATTTTTTGATATCATGGAAGTGAAGACCTGTAGTAGGTTCATCAAAAATGAACAAAATTTTATCTTTTGTAGTTCCTTTTACTAAGAAAGATGCTAGTTTAATACGTTGTGCTTCACCTCCGGAAAGAGTAGAAGAGGCTTGCCCCAGTTGTACATAGCCTAAGCCAACGTCCTGCAAAGGTTTAAGCTTAGTTACTATTTTCTTTTCGTTGTATTTTTTAAAGAAAGCGATGGCATCATCAATGGTAAGTTCCAACACATCTGAAATTGATTTTCCTTCAAAATTTACCTCTAATATTTCTTTTTTGAAACGTTTGCCGTTACAAGCCTCACATGGTAAATGCACATCTGCCATAAACTGCATTCCAATAGTTACTTCACCTTCTCCTTTGCAAACCTCGCATCTGCCTCCGTCTACATTAAAAGAAAAATGTTTTGCTTGGTAACCTCTTATTTTAGAAAGCTTTTGAGTTGTAAACAGGGCTCTTATATCATCGTAAGCTTTGATATACGTTACCGGATTAGACCTGCTTGATCTTCCAATAGGGTTTTGATCAACAAATTCTACACTTTTTATGGATGAAAAATTACCGTCAAGTTTTGTGAATTGTCCGGGCTTATCACCATAATTGAACAATTGCTTTTGAATGGCAGGATATAAAATTCTTTTAACCAACGTACTTTTGCCACTACCTGAAACTCCGGTTACAACGGTGAGCGTATGTAAAGGAAATTGTACATTGATGTTTTTCAAATTATGCTCTCTGGCACCGATAATTCCAATATGGTTTTTAGATGATCGTCTTACTTTAGGAACTTCTATGGATTGCTTTCCACTAAGATATTGAGCCGTAAGAGTTTCAGTTTTAATTACTTCATTATAAGTTCCGTAAGCTACCAATTCACCACCATAAGTTCCAGCTTCAGGGCCAATATCTATGATGTGATCGGCCGCTTTCATAATATCTTCATCATGCTCAACCACAATTACAGTATTACCCAAATCTCGTAGATTTTTAAGTACTTTTATCAAGCGTTCAGTATCTTTTGAATGTAGTCCGATACTGGGCTCATCTAAAATATACATAGAGCCAACAAGACTGCTACCCAGTGAAGTAGCTAAGTTAATACGCTGACTTTCACCTCCTGATAGCGTATTAGAAGCTCTGTTGAGCGTAAGATAACTCAAGCCTACATCTGACAAAAATTGAAGTCTATTAATTATCTCTTTAAGCAAACGTTTGGCTATATTGGTTTCATGCTCAGTAAGTTTTAAACTGCTGAAAAAATCCAATACTTCGTTAATAGGTAAATTGACCAGATCCGTTATAGCCGTATTACCGATCTTTACATATTCAGCATCTTTGCGAAGTCGTTTGCCGTGGCAGGTATTACATTTTGTTTTGCCTCTGTAGCGAGAGAGCATTACTCGATATTGAATTTTATAAGCCTTTTCTTCCAAATGTTGGAAGAAAGCGTTTAAGCCCTTGAAGTATTTGTTGCCATCCCAAAGTAATTGTTTTTGATCTTCCGTCAGCTCATAATAGGGTTTATGGATGGGAAAATCAAATTTATAAGCATTGTCTATCAGTTCTTCTTTATAATCTATAAATGATTCTGTTCTCCAAGGAACAATGGCATCATCATAAATAGATAGAGCTGTATTTGGAACTACGAGGTCTTCATCTATACCTATAACATTTCCGTAGCCTTCGCATACAGGGCATGCTCCATAAGGATTATTAAAGCTGAATAAATGTACATTGGGCTCAAGAAATGATATACCGTCCAATTCAAATTTATTACTGAAATGAGTTTCTTTTTTAGAGGAGATTTCTTCAACTATACATTCCCCTTTTCCTTCAAAAAAAGTAGTTTCAATAGCATCTGCTAGTCTATTGTAAAAATCTTCGTTATTTTTAGTAACAACCCTATCTACAACTAAATAGAAATTCTTTACATTAGCATCATTATATTCATTGATCCTTACAACTTCATTCCCAATTTTGATTCTAGAATATCCCTGTTGCTCCAGTATTTTCAATATTTTTTTTGTATCCTTATTTTTATCGATTGACATTGGAGCCAACAGCAACAATTTAGTATCTTCCGGAAAGGATTTTATATGGGTCAGAACATCATTAGTAGTATGTTTTTTTACTTCTTTTCCGGAAACGGGAGAATACGTACGGCCTATACGTGCATATAAAAGTTTTAAATAATCATATATTTCTGTAGAGGTACCAACAGTTGATCTTGGGTTGGTACTATTTACTTTCTGTTCTATAGCTATTGCCGGAGCAATACCTTTTATATATTCTACTTTCGGTTTGTTCAATTTACCAAGGAATTGACGTGCATAGGATGAGAGACTTTCCACATATCTACGTTGCCCTTCGGCATATAAAGTATCAAAAGCTAAACTTGACTTTCCAGAACCGGAAAGTCCTGTAATAACCACTAATTTATTCCTCGGAATGGCTACATCAACATTTTTTAAGTTGTGTAATGCAGCATTTTTTATAATTATATACTCTTTCGGATTTAAGTTGTCTATCTTCACGTAAGCCTTATAAAATATGATAATAAACGCAAAGATAATTACTTATTATGGGATAAAAAATTTACTTTTTCTAAAAAATTTTTAAAAAAATATTTGTTTAATTAAAAAGTTTGTCTTTATATTTGTCATCTCAACCTAACCAGTTGAGGTAAAATAGAATAATAACGGAACTAAGTTCCTCCCTAATTAAATGTAACGCTTATAGTATAGTTCTACTTTTTAAAATTAATTAAAGAAGTCTCATAGCTTCATTAAAAAAAGGGGAATTATGCAAAAACAAAAATTAGACGACAGCGTTTTAGTTAGAAACTACATTAACGGAAACGAAAGATCATTAGAAATCCTAGTTGGTCGACACAAACAAAGAGTTTACAGTTTTATTTATTCAAAAGTTCTTGACAGAGATGTTGCTGAAGACATTTTTCAAGATTCTTTTATCAAAGTAATTAATACCTTAAAATTAGGTAATTACAATGAGGAAGGTAAATTCTTACCATGGGTAATGCGAATTGCACATAATTTAGTAATCGATCATTTTAGAAAAGGTAACAGAATGCCTGCATTTAGAAATACAGATGAATTTGATATTTTTTCGGTATTGAGTGATCCTTCGCTTAATGCGGAAAAGAATATGATTAAAGATCAAATCCATTTTGATGTTAGAAGAATTATTGATGAGTTACCGGAAGATCAGAAAGAAGTTCTAATTATGCGTATTTACAGAGATATGAGCTTTAAAGAAATATCTGATGTAACAGGCGTTAGCATTAATACTGCCTTAGGTAGAATGCGCTATGCATTGATCAATCTTAGAAAAATTATTGATAAGAACAAAATAATTTTAACAAACTAGCAATAAAGTAAATTTTTCTGCGTTTCTTTATTTATAACCCCCCAATTAAATAAAGATTTATGGAAAAACTTTACTTTAAAGAGTTGCTGAATGAAGAGCAACTAAACCCAAAAAAAGAAACAATTTCGTTTTTATTGAACTACTCCAAATCAATAGGAGTGGTAAGAAACAAAAAGGATAAACCAGTTATGTTTCATTTGAATTAGTTAATAAAAAGGCCTTTGATTAAAGGCCTTTTTTATTTTTATAATATTCATTAATTACACTTTTTCTTCCAATTTTTTTTGTGATGATGTCTTTTTCCAAATTCCACCCACGGGCTTGGCAATATTCTCTACCATAATAAATTATCTGAAGGTGTAATTTGTTCCATACATCTTTTGGGAAGATTTTTTTTGCATCTTTTTCGGTCTGAGTAACATTTTTGCCATTACTGATTCCCCAACGATATAACAATCTATGAATATGTGTATCAACCGGAAAGGCAGGAACATTGAAAGCTTGGCTCATTACCACTGAAGCAGTTTTATGCCCAACGGCAGGCATTTTTTCTAAATCCTCAAAACTATCTGGCACTTTTCCATCATATTTCTCCACTAAAATCTTTGAGAGTCCATAAATTCCTTTTGATTTCATGGGTGATAAACCTACGGGTTTTATAATTTCACGTATCTCATCTTCAGATAATTTGATCATATCATAAGGATTATCAGCTTTTGCAAATAATATAGGTGTTATGGTATTTACCCTTGCATCAGTACTTTGAGCTGATAACAAAACGGCTATCAACAACGTATATGGATCTTTATGTTCTAACGGTATGGGTGGTTCAGGATAAAGTTCATCTAATGTTTTAATAATATAATCTGCCTTTTCTTTTTTAGTCATATTTAGTTAGCTTTGTTTAACAAAAATAAGAATTATGACAACATTAAAGATAGGGGATAAGGCTCCTAATTTTGAAGGGAAGGACAATCAAGGGAATACAGTTAAACTTAGTGATTATAGAGGAAAGAAATTGGTTTTGTTTTTTTATCCTAAGGCAAGCACACCCGGTTGTACTGCTGAAGCATGTAATTTGAGAGATAATTATGATGTTCTAAAGAAAAAAGGCTATAAATTGTTGGGAGTAAGTGCAGATTCTGCCAAAAGGCAACAAAGTTTTATTGATAAGAATAAGTTGCCATTCCCTTTATTAGCTGATGAAGATAAAACGGTTATCAATGCTTTTGGAGTTTGGGGGCCAAAAAAGTTTATGGGACGTACTTTTAATGGTATCCACAGAATTACATTTGTAATTGATGAAAATGGTTTTATTGAAGATATTATTACGAAAGTGAAGACAAAAGAGCACACTGCTCAAATTCTTACATAGAATTATTAGTCTTTAAAAAACGTCTTCTGGAGTAGCCAAAGAGCCTGTGATCTTTAATGATTTCGGAGATACCTGTTGGTAGCATTTCTTCCCAACCATCCTCACCATTGGCTATCATTTGTAAAACAGTTCTGGAGAAAACGTCTAAAATTTCAGGATCATAGTCTTTTATATCCTGCATTTTACCATTGTATTTAAAGAATTTATACAATTCTTTCATACGAGGGTGTACTTTCAAATTTTCACTGGTAATAATTTCTCCTGTTTCTTCATCTTTAAGAGGATACAGATATACTCTCAAATCTTTAAAGAACAATTTGCCAAAGGCTTCTAAAATACCACCACTTAGATGACGATAATATTTTTCATCAAAAATTTGAACTAAGTTAGAAACTCCCATAGCCAAAGCCATACGCTCTCTTGTGAATTCAGAGAAGTATTCAACCAACCTGTAATATTCTTTAAAGCTGGTAATCATAACGTTTTGACCCAATGAGCATAATAATTCTGCCCTGTCTAAGAAGTCACGTTCGTTAATTTCACCTTCGGCCATAAGGTTGGTAAGTGTAATTTCAAATATGATCTGAACCTTATCTTCACTAACAGATTTATCATTATAGAACATTTGTTTGGCAAGTTCGTACATATCCATATTCACTTTGGTAACAGGCCTAAAACTACCTCTAAGTGCCAGAATATTAGTCTTGTACAATACCTGAGCAGGTAACAAATTATTACCATCCGGGCCAAACATTACCGCATTTGTCATGCCATTTTTTACCAGTTGAAGACTCAATAATCTGTTATCGACATACATGAATCGTGGTCCGGAGAAATTGATCATGTCTATTTCAATCTGGTCTTTATCTAAATTATCATAGAATGATTTCAATAATTCTTTGGGTCTGTCATTCAGGTAAAATGCTCCATAGATAAGGTTTACTCCTAAAATTCCCAATGTTTCTTGTTGTAAGCGGGCATCTGTTTGCTTAAAACGGATGTGCATTACAATTTCATTGTAATCTTCTAAAGAATCTAACTGAAATTTAATACCTAGCCAACCATGCCCTTTAAATTTCTTAGAGAAATCTATGGTTGCAACTGTATTTGCGTAGGAAAAGAATAGTTTTTCAGGGTGTTTTTCTCTGCTTAATCGATCTTCAATCAACTCGATCTCATGGTTAAGCATTCTGCGTAAACGATGTTCTGTAACATATCTGTTATCAGGTTCTATACCATAAATTGCATCAGAAAAATCTTTATCGTAAGCAGACATTGCCTTGGCAATAGTACCTGAAGCACCACCTGCTCTAAAGAAATTCCGAACAGTTTCTTGGCCTGCACCGATCTCGGCAAAAGTACCGTAAATGTTTTCGTTTAAATTGATTCGAAGCGATTTTTCCTTAATGGAAGGGATATTTTCAATTTCCTTATCACCCTTAAGAATAACTGCCATTTTTTACTATTCCTTTTTTAAGTTGCTGCAAATTTACTAACATTACATTAGTTATTGATTTATTTAACGTAATTTTTAGAAAAAGATTACACATACAGGCAACTAAGTAAATTCAATTGCCCTTTAAATAAATACAGCAAAGTCTGTAAAGAATGGCAGATATGTTTAAATAAATTGGGTTTTCTACATATTTTTTAATTCGTTGATCAATGCTTGGATCATTTTTTTAGCATCGCCAAATAGCATAGAAGCTTTATTGTTATAGAACAATTCGTTTTCTATACCTGCATAACCGGGCTTCATACTACGTTTATTGATAATGATCTGTTTAGCATTTTCTACATCTAAAATTGGCATTCCGTAAATTGGGCTGGTAGGGTCATTATGTGCAGCAGGGTTAACTACGTCATTTGCACCAACTACAAATACTACATCAGTACTTTGGAATTCAGGATTAACATCATCCATCTCTGCCAATTTATCATATTCTACATTGGTTTCTGCTAATAATACATTCATATGCCCAGGCATACGGCCAGCTACAGGGTGTATAGCATATTTTACTTCAACGCCTTTACTTTCAAGCAATTGTTCCAATTCGTGTATTGCATGCTGAGCTTGGGCAACAGCCAAACCATAACCGGGTACTATAATTACTTTTTTAGCATAGTTCATTAAAATGGCTACGTCACTTGCAGATGCTTCTTTGATGCTACCTTTTATAGTACTTCCTGTTCCGGCAGCAACAGCTCCTTCTCCAAAAGCACCAAAAATAACATTACTCAAAGGTCTGTTCATGGCTTTACACATGGCAAAAGTTAAAATTGTACCAGCAGAACCTACTAAGATACCTCCGGTTAGCATAACCATATTCCCATAAAGGAAACCGCCGAAAGCGGCTGCTAATCCTGTAAAAGAGTTCAATAAGGAGATTACTACAGGCATATCGGCACCACCAATAGGTATAACAAATAAAATTCCGTAAGCCAATGCAGCGAAGAATAATAAATAGATATATAACTGGCTATCAGAGCCTGATAGGATAACATAAGCGGCAAAAGCAAGTATCAATAAGAAGAATACATTATTAAGAATATTGTACTTGGGCAAGCGTATAGGTTTGTTCATAGTACCATTCAGTTTTGCCCAAGCTACCATACTTCCTGAGAAAGAAATACTTCCTATAACCATTCCGGCTATAATGGTAAATACAGATAATTTATCACCTGTATAATGGTGAAATTCTATTAAACCAATTAATGCTGCACTAGCACCACCCATACCATTGAAAAGTGATACTAACTCCGGCATTTTGGTCATAGCTACTTTTTTCGCTATCATCCAACCAATGATAGTACCGATAAGAATGGCAACTGCAATTAAAATATAAATGGTGCTGTTTACATGTTCACCTTTATATAAGAAAATAGTACCTAAAATGGCTAATGTCATCCCAGCTGCTGCGATAAGGTTACCTTTGCGTGCAGTTTCAGGATGCCCCAGCATCTTTAACCCTAAAATATAAGTTACAGATGCTATAATGTATATAAACTCTAAACTAAATATATATTCCATTATTTTTTCTTTTTAAACATTTCTAACATGCGGTCGGTTACTACAAAGCCACCAACCACGTTTAAGGTTCCGAGAAGCACAGCCACAAAGCCTAATGCTAATGCCAATATGTTATCAGGCTCAGCATTTAGCATTACTAAAATGGCACCGATTATTACTACTCCGTGTATAGCATTAGCGCCAGACATAAGGGGAGTATGTAATACAGCAGGTACGTGGCCAATTACTTCAACTCCAACGAAGATCATCAGAATGACGATATATATCATTTGGAGATTATTACTTATAAAATCTATTAATTCTGTCATATTTATTCAGTTTTTCCGTTTTTTCTGATTGTTCCGTCTTTTACTATTAAGGTCTCCTCAGTAATTTCATCTTCCATATCCCAAACAAACTCATTATCCTTAGTAAGGTGAATGATGAAATTGTACATATTTTTTGCATATAGATCACTTGCATTGGTAGAAACACTCTCCGGAGCAATGGTAGTACCAATAATTTTAACACCGTGTTTTATTAAGGTTTTATTCATTTGGCTAAGTTCGCAGTTTCCACCTTGTGCAGCAGCCAAATCAACAATTACAGCACCGTTTTTCATTTGTTTTACCTGCTCTTCAGTGATAAGTACTGGCGATTTTCTACCAGGTACCATTGCCGTTGTAATTACAAGATCAGCTTGGAAAAGCGATTTGTTTACAGCTTCACGTTGTCTACGGGCATATTCTTCAGAAGCAGCTTTGGCATAACCACCTTCAGAAACATTATCACTATCATTTTCAACAGTAATGAATTTAGCGCCCAATGACTCAGTTTGCTCTTTAGTTTCCAACCTTATATCAGTTGCTTCAACCACGGCGCCTAAGCGTTTAGCGGTAGCAATTGCCTGTAATCCGGCAACACCTACACCGTAAATCAACACTCTGGAAGGAGTAATGGTACCAGCGGCAGTCATCATTAATGGGAAGATTTTGGTCATTTCATAAGCTCCTAAAATAACAGCCTTGTAACCAGCCAAATTACTTTGAGAACTTAACACATCCATATCCTGAGCTCTGGAAATACGAGGCATAGCATCCATAGAAAAAGCAGTAGCTTTTCTTTCTGCTATGGCTTTAAGCAACTCCGGATGTGATTTGTGGAATAATTGGCTCATTAATATATGGCCTTCATCTACCAATTTCAAATCTTCTTCGTCAAACGGATTGATTTTTATTAAGATGTTTGCTTCTTTGAATACAACTCCGCGGCGTTCTACTTTTACTCCAACTTTTTCGTAATCAGAATCTTTAAAAGAGGAACTGTTACCAGCTTCAGTTTCAACATAAACTTCAAAACCTTTTTCTATGAGCTGTTTGGCTATATTGGGTGAAATGGCTACACGCCTTTCGCCTTTTTGGGTTTCTTTTAATACACCAATTTTCATGAATTATTATTTATAAATTTTAACTTTTTCAAACGATTTCGTAAAAGTATGTATTATACAAAGTACAAAACCTGATTTATGTCATTTTACTTCTACAATTTTGTTGAATGTAAAGAATGATACAATTAAATTAATTTATTGATAATCAATATATTAAAATTAATTATTATACATAATTCAATACATTTTGCCGCAATTTACGAAGACCATATGAGAGAGGCAACATAATTATGAAAGTCAAAAAAAATATGTAGGTTTGTTATGAAATTTATAAGGATGAAAATTACTTTTTTAGGTACCGGAACTTCACAAGGCATCCCTATTATTGGAAGCAAACATCCAGTGTGTTTATCAGATGATCCGAAAGATAAGCGTTTGAGAAGTTCTGTAATGATAGAGTGGGAGGACTACCGTTATATTATTGATTGCGGACAGGATTTTAGGCAACAACTGCTTCGTGAAAATGTAGATGTTATTAATGGAATTATCTTTACACATGAACACGCCGATCATACAGCCGGACTAGATGATATACGGCCATTTACACATAGGATGGGAGATGTGCCTTTGTATGTTCCGGAGCGTATGGAAGATAATTTGCAACAACGTTTTTACTATATTTTTACTAAGGTGAATCGATATCCGGGGGCACCAAGTGCTACCATTCATACATTGTATAATAAACCATTTAAGCTGGGTAATAAAGAAGTGCTACCTGTGGAGTTTATGCATGGAAGGATACCTATTTTTGGTTATATGATAGATAATTTTGCATATTTAACTGACCTAAAATCTATAGAAGCAAACGAAAAAGAAAAATTAAAGAATTTAGATATTTTAGTGGTAAATGCGTTGCGGATAGACCCACACCCAACCCATATGAATTTAGCTGAGGCTTTAGTACTTATAAAAGAATTAAAACCAAAAAAAGCTTATTTAACACATATTAGCCATATGTTGGGTTTCCATGCAGAAGTTTCTAAACAATTGCCCAAAAATGTCTTTTTGGCATATGATGGGTTAAAAGTAGAAGTTTAGATTCGTTTAACTACATGCTAAAATGTAGTTTTAATTCCTTTTAGTTAAAGTTAAACGGAGTTAACCTTTTAAGGTTATAAAATTAATAAAAGTTGTTGTGAGTTATAAATTTAATCAACCCCTTTAACTTTTGTAGTTGAAATGTATATGCCAATCAGTAATGAAGTGCCAATAAACATCAGAGAAAACCATTCGGGTATTTCTACCCAATTGGCTGTTATCAATTTTAAGGAAACAAATATCAAAATAGCAAAAACACTATATTTTAAGTATGCAAATCGTTCAAGCATATTGGATAAGAAGAAATAAAGTGACCTGAGCCCCATAATAGCAAAAACATTAGAACTGTATACTAAAAATGGATCGGTTGTTACTGCAAAAATTGCTGGAATACTATCTAAAGCAAAGAGAAGATCAGTTAGTTCTATGGTGAGTAAAGCTCCAAAAAGAGATGTAAAAACCATTTTACCTTTAACAGAAACAATAAATTTACCGTCATGGTGCTCTCTGCTGAATCTAAACAGCCTCATAATGCCTTTTGGTTTTTCTGGTTCTTTGTGCTCAGCTTCTTTTTTTATCATCTTTAAAGCTGTGAATAACAGAAATGCCCCAAAAATGAAATTCATTCCATGTATCTTTTTTATTAAGATCAAACCAATGCTTATTAGAATTGCTCGGAATACAATGGCACCCAGTATTCCTAAAAAAAGTAATTTATGCTGATGTTGATATGGAATTTTAAAAGAAGCAAAAATAATTGCAATAACAAACAGATTATCAACACTTAATGAAAGTTCAATAATATATCCTGTCAGATATTTAATTACCGCTTGACTTGGTGTTAAGTTATTGATATTATTAATGATAGAGTTACTATAAAACCAATAAATGATTACAGCAAATAGTAGTGCATTGGTAATAAAAAAAAGTGTTTCAAAAATAGCTCTCTTAACAGTAGTGGTTTTGTTTTTTTTATGAAGTATAAAGAAATCAAATGCCAGGAGTACAAGAAAATAGCCAATTAAAATTGCCCAAGGTATTATGTTTTCCATTTTCAACTCAATTTTAGCGTTTAGATAAGCTAAAATTGAACGAATTTAGCACATTAAATGGTCATTTTATATTTAGATAACCAATTTCTTTTTTTACAAAAATCAATAGAGGTTATTTATGGTTTATATCTTTACGTATTTCAGTAACTATTTGTAAAATGGTTGATGAGCTGATATCAAAAACATGGTAATTTTTAATATTCCATTTTTTTAAAACCTCTTCTAAAAAATCATTGCGAACACTCAGTAAAATGTGATGTTTTTTATGTTGTAATAATATTTCTAAACTCTCAGCCCATCCTTTATTTTGTAATTCTAATTTGCCAATCTCATCAATTACAACAATATCTTTTTTATTATTTTTCTCTAATGACAGTAATTCTTTACCACGTTGCAATCCTTCATCTATAATGCTAAACTTTCCAATTTTGTTAGTTGCATCATCATTTATTCGTAAAAATTCAAAACGTTCTCCTGATTCAATTTCAACAAGATCATAGCCAATTGTAATGTTGCCTTCTAGTATTCTGGGAGCATAGAAACCTCCCACAGCAATATTGTTTTCTTTCAATAATTTAATAATTTGTTTAATGGTAGTTGTTTTGCCTTCAGCCACAGTGCCTGTTATGATGAATATCTGTTGTTCAAAGTTTTGTTTTTTCTTCAGCTCATCCAAGCGATGTTCTGCTTGTGAAATAACTTGATAAATGATTGAAACAGGATTTCTAAAAACAGTTTTTGCATCAGGTATGACAGCTATCATCATAGGTAAACTTTCAAAAGACATTTCCAATGCTAGCGGTAATTGTTTAAAAGCAGTTTTTAAGAAGAAAGCCTGTATCTTAGGGTTATATAGTTCTGTTCCTAACACTGAAAAACCAACAATAATTACAATGGCTCTAAAATTCATTTCTAAGCCTATTAATAAACCTTCTTCCAAACTGTTCCCTTGAATTTTGGTAAAAACAAAAGCAGTTAGCATAGTGATGATGACAAAGAATATCCAAAATCTGGGTTTTAACAACTGCCTGATAGCACGCTTGTATCGTACGGCCCAAATAACAACCATTACAGCTATGCTAAGACTCCAAACGGTAAAGTGTGTGTTTTTGATAAGAAAAAGAGCAGCAATCATCAATATTACATTCAATGCTAGCCACAATAGAGAGTAATTGAAATTATTGGGTTTATTCTTTATAAAATTATTGGTGCTGGAATTAATTTTAATAGACTGAAGATTAGCAGGTTGACTGGCAATTTTCTTTCCAGCTTTCATGCCGATCAAAGCGGCTATAATACCCAAAATACTATAAATAATCAGCAAAGCGATAATAGGTAGCCAAACAATATCAGCCTGAATATGTAATTGTTTTTGAGCAGTTTGAATAAGGCTTTCATACACTTTTACAATATTCATTCCGTAAAAAATGATGAAGTTTACAATCTTCTGAAAAAGGTTCCAAGACATGGCCAACATAGCGCCGATCATAAAACCCAAAACGGTTTTTCCGAACAGCCTTGTAGAGACTTCAAGCAATAAAGACTGACTGAAAATAGCAATCATAGGGCCGAATATAACAGCACTGGGCGACATAGTTTTCATTATAGCACAGATCAATCCGGCACGCCAAAAGAGTCCTTTTTCTTTCCAAATATAGCTTACGGAGATAAGAATGATAATACCAATAGCCGCTAAGATATTTCCACTAAAAGGTATTTTTAAATTGTGCAAAAAACTACCTAAAACTATTTCTGATGCAGCCCATGTAGTGCCAATGATAGAGGCTTTTATCCATGTTTCATTTAAAACAACTTTATTGCTTTTCATTCACAATACAGATTTTTTCAGCACAATAATAGAATAAGTGATAGCCGTGTCCGCCTTGCCCAACTACTTCAAAAAATTTTTTTCCATCCGTTACACGTACGGCACCAATGTAATTTACATTATTCTCGAAAAGAACATCGGGGATCATACTGCTGGAAGGACCTGTAACTATAACTTTGGTGTTCTTTTGTACAGAAGAAAGCAATCCTTCAATAGTATTATTAACTATAGTAAGGCCTGTAATAATAACAATGTCTGATGAAGGTAACACTTTTTGAAAATCACTGGCAGGTACAAAATATTCTTTTTGG
>JAGQYU010000087.1 GCA_020435885.1 Flavobacteriaceae bacterium | reverse complement strand
TTTTGAGGTGGAATAGTAAAGAAAGAGCCGCCTGAAGCACCTCTTTCAATCGGTACAACAGCTAAACCATTGTTAACTTTAGAGCGGATTCTTTTATAAGCTCCTAACAATCTTTCATCAATAGATTTGCTGAATTCTTCTAGTTTTTCTTTCAACATTTTTTCTTCTTTCTCTGTCTCAGCAATGATAGAATCTAGTTCGTCTTTTTTGTGTTTTAAGTGACTTTCTTTTTCAGCTAATTTTTCTTTAGCAGCATTAATCACTTCATTTTTTTGTTCAATTTTTGCAGAAAACTCTTTTATGTGTTTTTCAGCTAATTGAATTTCAAGTTCTTGGAATTCAACTTCTTTAGTTAAAGAATCAAACTCTCTGTTGTTTCTTACATTCTTTTGTTGAGTGCTGTATTTTTTAATGGCAGTTTTGGCATCTTCAATAGTGTTCTTTCTGTTTTTGATGCTAACTTCCAAACTTTCAATATCATTGCTTAAATTGGTGATTCTGGTATTCAACCCTGCAATCTCATCTTCTAAATCTTGAACTTCTAATGGTAATTCACCACGAGTACTTTTTATTTCATCAATTCTAGAATCAATTAACTGTAGATCATACAATGCTCTTAGCTTCTCTTCAACGGTTAACTCTTTTTTTGTCATTTTTTAATAGTAATTGATTGGATTCGTATTAGTTTCTGATAAAATGATTGCAAAATTAGTGAATTTTTTGATAAGATGCTCTACTAATAAAATTTTTGTGAATTGTTCGCTTTCATAATGACCAATATCAGCCAATAATAATTGATTTTCAGCCTTATAAAATTCATGATATTTAAAATCAGCTGAAACATAGGCATCAACTCCGGCATTTTTAGAGGCTTCAATGGCAAAACTTCCAGAACCTCCTAAAACAGCCACTTTTTTTATAGGTTTGTTTAGAAATACAGAATGACGGATACATTTCAGTTTAAATTTATCTTTCAGCATAGCTAAAAATTCGGTTTCCGAAAGCGATTGTGATAATTCACCTAACATGCCCATACCAATGTGTTGATGTGTATTATCGGTAGTTACAATTTCATAGGCAACTTCTTCATACGGATGTGTATCGAAAAGGGCTTTTAGTACTTTTTTTTCCAGATGCTTTTCAAAAACTACACTAATATAAGTTTCTTTTTCAGTATGTAATTTACCTTTTTTACCAATTGTGGGATTCGAATTTTCGTTGCCTTTATAAGTACCATAGCCTTCAATATTATAACTGCAATTTTCATAGTTGCCAATGGCCCCGGCACCTACTTCAAATAAGGCTTTTCTGATAGTTTCAGTATATTGGTTTGGAACATAGGTAGTCAGCTTTTTAATGAGTCCTACTTTAGGTAGTAATACTTTGGTGTTTTCTAATTCCAACACTTCGGCCATTTTAGCAGAAACCCCTTTTGCGGAATTATCCAGAGCCGTATGAATGGCATAAATAGCGATATCATTTTTTATAGCTTTTTGAACTACGCGTTCCACATACGAATTGCCGTTTATTTTTTTTAAACCCGAAAAAATAATAGGATGAAAACTTACAATAAGGTTGCAATTCTTCGTAATGGCTTCATCAACAACTGATTCTAATGTGTCAAGTGTAACTAAAACACCGGTTATTTCAGTGTGATAATCACCAATTAACAGACCTACATTATCAAAATCTTCAGCATATTTTAAAGGAGCAATGGTTTCAATATGCTCTGTTATATTTTTTATCGTCATGTTTTATTCTTCGTAGAATTTAATAACATTTTCTCCATTCGATTTTTTGTAGCCCCTGTACATTCCTTCTGTGTTGAAAGACCAAGCAATATTAGCATCTTTATCTAAAGCTACCATACCGCCATCACCACCTAAATCGCCAATTTGTTTGATTACATTGTCTAAAGATTCTTGCAAGGATAAGTTTTTATACTGCATTAAATTTGATGTTTCATGTGTTGCCAACGTTCTGATAAAAAATTCTCCGGTTCCGGTAGCAGATACGCCACACGTTTTGTTATTGGCATAGGTTCCGGCGCCGATTATGGGTGAGTCGCCCACACGTCCATATTTTTTATTGGTCATACCTCCTGTTGAGGTAGCTGCAGCAATATTTCCATTTTTATCAATAGCTACTGCACCTACAGTTCCGTATTTATGATCATCGATAAGTTCATCTGTGTTCATTGAGGTATGATCTAATACGATTTTTTCTCGTTCCTGTGCTTTTAACAATTGTTCATATCTTTTTTCGGTATCAAAATAAGACACATCAACCATTTCAATTCCGTAAAGTTTAGCAAAATCTTCTGCACCTTGCCCGGCCATCATCACATGGTGAGTACTATCCATCACTATTCTGGCAGCATTGATAGGATTTTTGATATGTTTAACTCCAGCCACAGCCCCAGAATTAAGTGTATTGCCATCCATAATGGATGCATCCAGTTCATGCTCTCCGGCACTATTGTAAACAGCTCCCTTACCTGCATTGAACAATGGCGAATCTTCCATAATATTAATGGTCTTTTGCACGGCATCTAAGGCAGAACCACCATTTTCTAAAATTTGATAACCTACGTTTAAAGCTTCCTGCAACTTTTCTTTGTAAGCAATTTCTTGTTCAGGAGTCATATTGGCTTTTTTGATGGTTCCGGCGCCACCGTGTATTACTATCGCATAGTGTTTTTCTGATGAAGTTGTCATAGCAGAAGATGGTTTTTCAGAAGATTGTTCGGTAGTAGGGTCTTTTTTACAACTTAGTAAAAGTGTTGTAAAAAGTATTAAAGGATAGAAAAAGTATTTCATAAGGATTTGATTTGAAAGTAAATGTAAGAAATTCTTAAAAATAATTTATTTAGAATAGAAAGAAGGTGTTTCGTTATCGGCCTCAACTATGAGTATTGGCAGATTGCGTAGTAGTTTCATGTCAAACCGCTACACAGTTTGGACGGACTATAAATCTTGAAATTTGCCGTTTTCCCTGCCATTACTTATACAAAATGTTAGTGGCTGGGGTTATTATACTTAATGCCGTATTTATCAAACATCATAGTCAAATATTTAATTCCGCCAATCACTCCCAAATTACCTTCTTGTCCCGAAACAATTCCAACTAAATAACCATTTTTATCTATAACAGGAGAACCACTTCTTCCTGCAGGATGGGTATTTGTCTTTAATGGTTTGATATAAAAATAATCACCTAAATTTTTGAAACATTGCAATTCTATTAATGCAGGCTTGCTATTATCTTTTTGCATCATTCCCCATCCTACTGCATAAACAGTTTCATTGCTATTTACTGGAGTATATCTAATCTTTAACGGATACAATTGATTATTCTGCTCTTCTATTTTAAAAATAATCCAATCACGAACTTTTAACGTATTAAACTGACCAATCTGTTCGTTTGGGTTTTTATTTATTAATTGTTTTATTGTCACAGTTTTTTCTTTATGGTTCTTAGGGTACATATTCCAATAATTAAATTCATTACCCAAATCAATACTGTTTAATCCAAGTTGATTTTCAAAAACCATAAAAATATGTTTACATGAAACTCCTATTGTATCAAATCCGGTATTAACAAGAAATGAGTTTGCAATATCATAATATGTTGTGTCAGTAAAACTAATTTCATTGGTTAATGCAAAATCTGGCCAAGAAGAAACAGGTTTATCAATCCATGATTCTTTAATCATTTGAGGTGGTTTTTTGCATCCAAACATTAACATTATACCAATTAATATTAAAGCTACATTTTTCATTATTTTTTAGTTTTATTTATGGTTAATCATTTGTAGTTTCTGCCTTCTATCTTGCCACTAACATTTAAGCTAGACGGAGTTTATTCAGTTTAGCGACTGATAGCGAAGTTAGTTTATTTAAGCGGTAAAGTCAAGAATCTATTTGAGGTGTAAGAAAGGGTGGTTTATGTAAAATAGAGACCCTTCGACTGCGCTCAGGGTGACAGTTTATTTAAAGTGCTTCTTCGAAGCATTCCAATGTTTTTTTATTTGAAAAAATCTTTCGATTTTTCCCAATGTACATCCATTTCAGCTAAAGACATGTCGGCTAGTTTTTTACCTTCTTTACGGGCAGCTTCTTCTAAAAATTGAAAGCGTTGGATAAACTTTTTATTGGTTCGTTCTAAAGCACTTTCAGGGTCAACTTTAATAAAACGTGCATAATTGATCATAGAAAAAAGCACATCGCCAAACTCTTTTTCAATATTTTCTTTAGTGCCTTTTTCAATTTCTACATTCAGTTCAAAAAGCTCTTCTTTTACTTTTTCAAACACCTGATGCGGTTCTTCCCAATCAAAACCTACTCCGGCTACCTTATCCTGAATACGATTGGCTTTTACCATGGCCGGCAAACTTTTAGGAACGCCTTCTAATACACTTTTTTTGCCTTCCTTCAGTTTAATTTTTTCCCAGTTCTGTTTTACAATTTCTTCGTCTTCCGCTTGCACGTCTCCATACACATGCGGGTGGCGTTCAATCAGCTTGTCGGAAATGGTATTGGCTACATCTGCCATATCAAAACTGTTGGTTTCTGAGCCTATTTTAGCATAAAAAACGATGTGGAGCAGTAGGTCTCCCAACTCTTTTTTAACCTCCTGTAAATCGTTCTCTAAAATAGCATCACCTAACTCATACGTTTCTTCAATAGTTAGATGACGCAGTGTTTGGAAGGTTTGTTTTTTATCCCAAGGACATTTTTCTCGCAGATCGTCCATGATGTCTAACAGACGGTTGAACGCTTGTAGTTGTTCTTGGCGAGAGTTCATGGGTTATTCTGTTACTTCTTCAGGGTCTTTTATAGA
>JAGQYU010000086.1:5219-5356 GCA_020435885.1 Flavobacteriaceae bacterium | reverse complement strand
TCAGAGATACTTGGTTTGAAACTTCATATCTGTTCGATACACATCAAACTAAAAACAATGTAGCTGAACAGCGTTTTAGTAATTACAAAAGCCAACCTTTACAATATACTTTTCCAACGCATTTTACAGGAAAACTT